>NZ_JBXAFK010000007.1:0-199549 GCF_058793055.1 Pseudomonas sp. MPR-R2A5 | reverse complement strand
CTTGAACTGCGTGGTGTACTTGCTCATGAAAACGCCCCAGAAATTGGATGGGTGTCCAACTTCTGGGGCGCACTTCATGGTTCAGTTACAGATACTGAGACTGACACACTGCAATCGGGGCAAGCCCCCTCCCACATTTGATTTGCGCAAGTTCAAGAGATTGTCGTAAATCAACCCGATAGATAAAAGGCACGCCTCATCCCGTGCCTTTTGCGTCGCGCTCTGAGAAAATGCCCGCACTTTTTTTGCGGATGCCGACATGACTGCCCTCAAGAACGACCGTTTCCTTCGTGCCCTGCTCAAGCAACCTGTAGACGTGACCCCTGTGTGGATGATGCGTCAAGCCGGTCGCTACCTGCCGGAATACCGCGCCAGCCGCGCCCACGCCGGTGACTTCATGAGCCTGTGCATGAACCCGGAGTTCGCCTGCGAAGTCACGATGCAGCCGCTGGACCGCTACCCGCAACTGGACGCGGCCATCCTGTTCTCCGATATCCTCACCATCCCCGACGCCATGGGCCAAGGCCTGTACTTTGAAACCGGCGAAGGCCCGCGTTTCAAGAAAGTCATCAGTACCCTGGCCGATATCGAAGCCCTGCCGATTCCCGATCCCCATAAAGACCTCGGCTATGTGATGGACGCCGTCAGCACCATCCGCCGTGAGCTCAATGGCCGCGTGCCGCTGATCGGCTTCTCCGGCAGCCCCTGGACCCTGGCTACCTACATGGTCGAAGGCGGCTCGTCGAAAGACTTCCGCAAGACCAAGGCCATGCTCTACGACAACCCGCAGGCCATGCACCTGCTGCTGGACAAGCTGGCGCAGTCGGTCACTTCTTACCTCAATGGCCAGATCATGGCCGGCGCCCAAGCGGTACAGATCTTCGATACCTGGGGTGGCAACCTGTCGGCGGCGGCGTACCAGGAGTTTTCCCTGGCCTACATGCGCAAGATCGTCAGCGGCCTGATCCGTGAACACGAAGGCCGTAAAGTGCCGGTGATCCTGTTCACCAAGGGCGGCGGCCTGTGGCTGGAAAGCATCGCCGACGCCGGCGCCGATGCACTGGGCCTGGACTGGACCTGCGACATCGGCGAAGCCCGCCGTCGTGTCGGTGGTAAGGTCGCGCTGCAAGGCAACATGGACCCGACCGTGCTCTACGCCAAGCCGGAAGCGATCCGCAGCGAAGTCGGCCGCATCCTGGCCAGCTACGGCAAAGGCACCGGGCATGTGTTCAACCTCGGCCATGGCATCACCCCGGAAGTGAACCCGGACCATGCCGGCGCGTTCCTGCAAGCCGTGCACGAGTTGTCCGCGCAATACCATCAGTAATACTCCCGTCAGAACTTCATCACCCTCTTTCTCGAAGAGGGTGATGCTTGTCGTTTAAGTAAATAATAAGAAATTTCCTGTTGCGACTTTTTATCGTAGGGATACTTCAGTGCTTTTGTAGGAGTATTCTTTTTGGGCGGTGGTCATTAGTCGAAGCTTGTTTTTTTAATCGTGATAATTCAACTTGTCCTACATTAATTTTTTTTAACGCCCGTAAAATCCATCTCGCTCGTTTTGCAGTAGCCGTAGAAAAACGTCTTCCATATTGCAAAGTATGGGTTTTTATTGGGTTGTGTGTTAGGGCTGGATTGTATGATTAAAAAAGATATTTCCCGTTGGGGCGGTGTTTCGTCGTTGGCATTGTTAAGTGCCTTGTTATTACCCTCCCAAAGTGCACAGGCGCATGGTTATTTGAATGATCCACCGTCACGCGCCTTTCAATGTCAGAAAGGTCTGAATAAAGACTGTGGTGGTGCACAGTACGAGCCTCAAAGTGTCGGTGAAACCTTCAAGGGGTTTCCTGCTGGCGTCGGCGGTAAACCGATGCAGGGGCCGGTAGACGGTAAGATCGCCAGTGGTGGCATCGGCCTGTTCTCGGCTATGGATGCGCAGTCGGCCACTCGCTGGCACAAGACTGAAATCAAAGACCGAAATATCACGTTCGACTGGAAGTACACGGCGGCTCACCCGGCCACCAAGCACGAGTACTTCATCACCCGCAACGGATGGAACCCCAATGAGCCGCTCAAGCGTGCATCGTTTGACGGTACGCCGTTCTGTGTCCTGGAGGGTGGCAATGTACTGCCGGTCAGCGGCGAAAAACATGCGTGTGTGATCCCTCAAGACAAGACGGGCTCTCATGTGCTCCTCGGTATCTGGACCGTCGGTGATACCGATGCGGCGTTCTACAACGTCGTCGACGTGGATATCCTGGCCGAACCCGAATTACCGGGCGGTTGGAGCGCCGTCGGTAGCATCACGCCATCCGCCACGTTGCTGGTGGGCGACAAGGTCAAGGCTCGTGCCTTCACCGCCATGGGCGAAAGCGCGGCGTACACCGTCGAAATCTCGATAGACAACGCCGAAGAGGGCCAACCGCAGAATTGGGCGTTCAAACTGGCTGAAAAGATCAACCAGACCCAGACCCTGATTCAAGCGGGCATTCGCGATGAGCAGGGCGGTATAGCGCCGGTCAAAGGCAAGAACAATCTGTTCGCTCAGAAAGACAGCGGCGTGATTCGTTATGAGCTGGCGATGGACGTCAAGGAAGATACCGAGGCACGCATGGCGCTGTCGGCGTTCGCCGAAGAGTACGTTTTGGATAAGGGCCGCGCGAAGGTTCGCTTCGCCATGATCGCCAACCGCGATATGAATGTCGAAGCGACGCTGTTCAATGCCAGCAACAAGCCGGTGGGTACCGTCAAAGCGCTTGCGCAAGGCACCAGTAACTGGCTTGAAATGGATGTTCGCAGCGAGCCAGGGCTTCACCACATGACCTTGCTGGGCACCACCACAGATGGTCGTACCACTCGCCAGGATACCCAGGCCGTCAACCTGACGGGTGAAGGGGGCGCGAAGGACTATCACTTCGTGTTCCCTGAAAGTCTGGCCAGTTACGAAGCAGGCACTCGCGTGTTGCATCCGCAAACCGGCGAAGTGTATGAGTGCAAGCCGTTTCCGAGTTCGGGCTACTGCAAACAGTACCTGCCAACCGCCAATGGCTTTGAGCCGGGTGTAGGCCATCATTGGCAGACCGCCTGGGACCAGCTCTGATCGTTCGTTGACGAAGTCCCAGGCAGGCGCGTTCGAGCCTGCCTGGGCATTTCTATCGTGCAGTTATTCTTTTCTGAATGTGGATTTTCAATTGACGACGTATATGCGCTATTCGGTCGGCCAGATTTGGCTTCATTGGATTTCGGCCGTGGTTATTTTGTGGACCTTATTCTCAGGCTTTTATGTCGCGTTTATTGATGTGGCGATGGAAACCAAGAATTGGGTGGGGTTTATAAACGTTTCGTTGACTGCTCTATATATTCCAATCTTTATTCTCAGAGTCTATTTTTCTTTTTTTCATGGTTTTTTAGCGTATGGCAGAAAGCGCTGCGCAGCCGAGTATGTGGCGTTAGTTGTTCATAAAGCCATTTATCTGGTGTTGGGCATTGTGCTCGTGACGGGAGTCCTGATGATGGACCGCCCGATCAACATATTTAACGTCCTGTTGATTGCACAACTGCTGACTGATCCGACGGCCATTGAGTGGTTCACGCAGATCCATATTCAAGCCTGTGTGGTGCTCGCGGTGCTGGTTGCCCTGCATGTGGGAGCTGTTTTCAAGCATGAGATGAGCGGTCGCCCGGTTCTGAAGAATATGTCTTTTTCCCAAGAAACGATCCGCCAGTGAACGCGCCATGAAGACGGCTGGCTGGCGGGTGCTCGTCTTGATGCTGCCCTTGGGTTATGGGCTGATGTTGGCGTGGCAGGAGTGGCAGTTTCGTCAGGCGCGGATGCCGGCAGCGCAGGCGCTGCCTGTTCCGTCGGCCATGCCCCAGCCGACCGTCGCTCTCGATACCCTGGCCGTCGCGTCGGTGCTCGGCTTGAGCGCGCAGGGCGGTGCCTTGAGCAGCGCTGAACCACTGACATTACGAGCCACTGTGGTTGCCAGCGACAGCGAGTCACGTGCCTTGCTGGCCGGGCCCGACAGTGAGCGGTTTTACCGCGCCGGCGAGCGCTTGCCGGGAGGTAGCCTGCTGCGTCGCATCGAGCCTGCACAGGTGGTGTTGTGGCGTCAGGGGCGCGAGGAGTTGCTCAGGCTCCATCCGGCGAGCGGGGGCTTTCTGCAGCCCGCCCACGCGCAACGTAAAGCGACGGCGGCCCTTCATCTACGGCCCATGGTCGAACAACCGAGGAGTGAGTAGTCCCATGAACCGCATCATCGGGCAGCGCGCTCTGACCGGCGTATTTGGCACGTTCGTGTTGGGCGCGTTGTTACACGTTGGGCCGTCGTCGGCGGCTGAGCAGCGTTGGCAGGTGACGATGAATAACGCTGAGTTGCGTGATGTTGTTGAGGAAATGTCGACCATCCTCGACACCACCGTCATCCTCGACCCCAAGGTACAAGGACGCATCACCGTCATGTCCAGGCAGGCCCTGAACCGTGAAGGCGTGCGCCAGCTGTTTTATAGCGTGCTGGATGCCCATGACTTCAGCGTGATCGATCAAGGCGACCAGATCCTCATCGTACCGGTGGCCCAGGCTAAATCGCTGGCCGGTACGGCGGACCCGCACTCATCGCCCCCGCAGCAGTTTGTCACTCAGGTCATTGCGTTAGGCGCCAGCAATGCGGCGGATCTGGCTGGGCTGGTGCGACCGTTGATTTCGCCCAATGGCTATGTCGGCCCTTCGGTATCGGCCAATGCCTTGGTGATTACCGACACCGCGAGCAACGTCCGTCGCATCGGCGAGGTCGTCAGGCAACTGGATTCCGGAGCGAAAAATGCCTATGAGCTGGTGGACTTGCGCCATGGGGTGGCGGTGGATATCGCCCGGTTGATGGAAGCGTCCCTCGGTAAGCAGAGTGCCGACGGTGCCATTCAGGTCTTGGCCGACTCGCGCAGCAACCGGTTGGTCATTGTCGGTACGGCGCAGGTTCGTCAGCGCCTCGTGCAACTGGCCCGTAGCCTGGACACGGTCACCCCTGCGCGGCTGGACAATGCCCGCGTCATACGCCTGCGCTACAGCGATGCCAAGCAATTGGCCGAAGTGCTAGACACCATGGGCCAGAGCATGAAAACGCCACTGGCGAGCTCGGGCCTGAAAGAAACGGCCGCTGCCGCAGCGTTCATGGTACGGGCCGATGAAAGCCAGAACGCCCTGGTGATCGTGGCGCAGACGGCCCAGCTCGCGACCCTCGAAGGCATTGTGCGTGAGTTGGATCGGCCGCGGGCTCAAGTACTGATTCATGCCGCCATCGTTGAGGTCACCGGTGATATCAGCGAGGCCCTGGGTGTGCAATGGGCGCTGAACAGCAGTGATGCCAAGGGGCTTATCAACTTCCCCGGCACAGGCATTCCGATCCTCGGTGCCCTTAAGTTCGATGAAAACACGGTTGCCCCGGAGGGCGGCGTGCTTAAGCTGGGCGGTGATCGTTTCGGTGCATTGGTGTCCGCCCTGGCCGGCAACTCGCGCAGCAACCTGCTATCGACGCCAAGCCTGCTGACGCTGGACAACCAGGAAGCCGAAATCATTGTGGGTCAGAACGTGCCGTTCAAGACTGGCTCCTACGCTACCAACGGCAGTGGCGCGGATAACCCGTTCACCACGGTGGAGCGCAAGGACGTCGGGATCAGCCTCAAGATCAAGCCCTATATCAACGAAGGTTCGACCCTGCGGCTGGAGGTCGAACAGGAGGTCTCCGACATTGCGCCGGCGGTGTCCGGTGTCGACTCGTCGGACCTGATCACCAATAAGCGTGCATTGAAAAGTACGATCCTGGCCGACGATGGCGAGATCATCGTGATCGGCGGCCTGATCAAAGACAGCGTGCGCACCCAGAAAAGCGGCGTGCCACTGTTGCGTGATATTCCCTACCTTGGGGCGCTTTTTCGCTGGAGCCGCGACACCCAGACCAAGAGCAACCTGATGGTGTTCCTGCGCCCGACCATTGTGCGTAGCGGTCAGGATCTCTCCGGGATCAGCCGGCAGCGTTACCAGGACCTGCGCCAGCACAGCCTGCCGAACGCCCGCCCGGAGCACTCGCTGCAACTGCCCGATAGTGCGTCGCAGCTGTTCGACCTGGGTCAGCCTGCGCGGGAGGTTCCATGAAACCCCTGCCGTTCGGTTTCGCCCGACGTTTTGGTGTACTGCTCGACGATGGGCACCTGATCGTTCGCTGTGATACGTCGTTGAGCGCCATTGCCGAAGCGCGGCGCCTGACCGATCACGAGCTGCCGCTGCGGATGCTGACAGTCGAGGACTTCGCCACACGCCTGGCGGTGGTCTACAGCGAAGGCCAAAGCGCCGCCGAACAGGTTGCCCAAGGCTTGGATGATGAGTTGGATCTGCTCAGCCTGGTGGACCAGGTGCCGCAGACCGCCGACCTGTTGGAGCAGCAAGGCGATGCGCCGATCATACGTCTGATCAACGCACTGCTCAGTGAAGCGGTGCGGGAAAAGGCCTCGGATGTGCACCTTGAAACCTTCGAACACACACTGACCGTTCGCATGCGGGTGGATGGTCAACTGCGCGAAATGCTGCGGCCACGGCGTGAGCTGGCAACGCTGCTGGTGTCGCGAATCAAGGTCATGGCGCAGCTGGACATCGCTGAAAAACGCGTCCCCCAGGATGGCCGCATGGCGTTGCGCCTGGCGGGCCACGAAGTGGACGTACGGGTCTCCACGCTGCCCTCGGCCCATGGCGAGCGGGTCGTGTTGCGCCTGCTCGACAAGCATGCCGGGCGCCTGCAATTGGTGCGATTGGGCATGGCTGAAAAAACCCTGGACGGCCTGCTGCAATTACTGGGCAGGCCCCATGGCATTTTACTGGTGACCGGCCCCACCGGCTCCGGCAAGACCACCAGTTTGTATGCGGCGCTGACCCACCTCAATGACCAGACCCGCAATATTCTCACGGTCGAAGACCCGATCGAATATCACCTGCCGGGCATCGGCCAGACACCGGTCAACCCCAAGGTCGAGATGACATTTGCCCGTGGGCTGCGCGCGATCCTTCGCCAGGACCCGGACGTGGTGATGGTCGGCGAGATTCGTGACAGTGAAACCGCCGAGATCGCCGTTCAGGCGTCACTCACCGGGCATTTGGTGTTGTCGACACTGCACACCAACAGTGCCATCGGTGCCGTTACCCGGTTGGTGGACATGGGGGTCGATGCCTATCTGCTCGCATCGTCGTTGGTGGGCGTGCTGGCGCAGCGTTTGGTGCGCAAGCTTTGCCCCGCCTGCAAGGCCCCCGCAGCGGCGGACGCCGACGTATGCCGGCGGTTGGGGTTAGACCTCGACCAAGTGCCTCGGGTGTTCAAGGCCACCGGTTGCGAACAGTGTCGCCAAGGTTATCGCGGGCGGATCGGTATCTACGAATTGGTCAGCCTCACGCCCACGCTCTGCGCGCTGATTCATCAGGGCGCCAGTGAACAGCAACTGCTGGCTGAAGCGCGGCGTGCCTCGCCCAGCCTGTTCGAGGATGGGCGCCGTCGGGTGCTCGAAGGGCTCACCAGCATGGATGAGCTGTTGCGGGTTACCCAGGAGGACTAGCTGTGCCCACTTATGACTACCGGGCCCAGGACCGCGAGGGACGTCCGTGCAAGGGCCGGCAGGAGGCTGACAGCCCACGTCATGCCCGACAGTTGCTGCGCGAACGGGGGCTGTTGCCGAGCCAGGTGCAGGTTGCTAGCGCACACGGTGGCAGGGGGCCGGTGGGTGTGGCAAGGCTGAGTGCGGGTGATCTGGCTTTGCTGACCTTACAACTGTCGACTCTGGTCCAGGCCGGTTTGCCATTGGAGCTGGCGTTGCAAGCCGTTGCCCAGCAAAGCCAGAAGCGGCGGGTCAGCAACTTGCTGGCGCAGATTCGTGAGCGGGTCATGGAAGGGCACTCGCTGGCGGCCGCTCTCGGTGCGTTTCCTCGGGCGTTTCCCGATGTGTTTCGCGCCACGGTTGCCGCAGGCGAACGCTCGGGTCACCTGGGCCATGTGCTGGAGCAATTGGC
The DNA here is from genome assembly GCF_058793055.1 of Pseudomonas sp. MPR-R2A5. Classification (NCBI taxonomy): domain Bacteria; kingdom Pseudomonadati; phylum Pseudomonadota; class Gammaproteobacteria; order Pseudomonadales; family Pseudomonadaceae; genus Pseudomonas; species Pseudomonas sp. MPR-R2A5. The sequence continues at coordinate 191,505 of NZ_JBXAFK010000007.1, read as the reverse complement.
AACCTACACCGAGGCGCGCCAGGCGTCCCGGCAGAAGATCCAGCTGGCGCTGGTGTACCCGGCACTGCTGATGTTCGCCTGCATGGCCATCGTTGGCTTTCTGCTCGGCTATGTGGTGCCCGATGTGGTGAACATTTTTGTCGACAGTGGCCAGCCGCTGCCCTGGCTCACCCAAGCCATGATCGTCGTGAGCAATGGTCTGCGTACCTATGGCCTGGTGCTGTTGGGGGTATTGGCGAGCATCGCAATGGCGCTGCGCTGGAGCCTGCGCCAGCCACGCGGACGCTGGCGCTGGCATTGTCTGGCGCTGCACCTGCCTTTGCTGGGCAGTGTCTTTCGAGCCGTGGAAGCCGCGCGGTTCGCCAGCACCCTGGCGATACTCGGCAAAAGTGCCGTCCCCCTGGTCGATGCGCTGGAAATTGCCGCCGCCGTGATTGGCAACGTGACCATCCGTGCGCGCATGAGCGATGTAGCCCGCTCGGTCCGTGAGGGCGGCACCCTGACCCGTGGCCTCGAGGCCGGGGGCGATATACCACCGTTGATGTTGCACATGATTGCCAGTGGCGAACGTGCCGGTGAACTCGACGCGATGCTGGCGCGCGCGGCCGAGCAACAGGAAAAAAATCTCGCTGCCCGCATCGCGCTGGTGGTGAGTTTGTTTGAACCGGCGATGCTGGTGGTGATGGGCGGGGTCGTGCTGCTGATCGTCATGGCCATTCTGTTGCCGATTCTCAGCCTTAACCAATTGGTGAACTGAATGGTGAAAATACTCAAGCAACAACGCGGGTTTACCCTGATCGAGATTATGGTGGTGGTGGTCATTATCGGCGTGCTGGGGGCCATCGTGGTGCCGCAGTTCATGAGCCGACCCGACCAGGCCAAGGTCACCGCCGCCAAGACCGATATTCAGGCGATCGCGACCAGCCTGGAAATGTACCGTCTCGACAACGCTGTTTACCCCTCGACCCTGCAAGGGCTGGAGGCCCTGAGCAAGCGTCCGACCGGCACACCGGCCGTCAGGAACTGGAACGCCCAGGGCTACCTGAAAAGCCAGCCGGTGGATCCGTGGGGGACGCCTTACCAGTATCTGAACCCTGGCGTGCGCTCCGCTAACGGTGGCTATGACCTCTATTCCCTCGGGGCCGATGGTGCCCCCGGTGGCGAAGGTTCAGCGGCCGATATAGGTAACTGGGAGGGTTGACCGAGTGCCCAGGCGTAGCCGCGGTTTTACCCTGCTGGAGCTGATGGTGGTGATCGCATTAGTCGGCATCGTGCTCGGTGTGGCTGGCCTGGCAGCGGGTAATACGCCGGCGCGTCAGGCCCGACAGGAGGCCGGCCAGGTGTTGCAACTGATCCAGCAATTGCGCGAGCAGGCGGTGATTGAAGGGCGTGAATACGGTGTGCGCGTGCGGCGTACCGAGTACCAGGTGTGGCGCCTTGAACCTCCGGGGTGGCAGCCGGCGGGCGCGGTTCATCGGTTGGGACAAGGTGTGCAAATGCACCTTGAACAGGAGGGGCAGCGTCTGAGTCTCGATAGCCTGGCCCCGCAATTGCTGATGCTCAGCAGCGATGAAATCAGTGCGTTTGTGTTGTCCTTCGTCGCCGAAGAACAGGTGCTGGCGCACATTGTCAGCGATGGGATTGGAGAGCTGTCCGTTGAAAGCTAATCACCGTCGACGTCGACGTCGACAGCGTCCGGCGAACACCCGTGGTTTCACCCTGTTGGAAGTGATGATTGCATTGGCGGTTTTTGCCGCCCTGGCGGGAGCGGTGATTGCCGCCGGGCACTATTCATTGCGCCAGAATGCTCGCTTGCAACAGCAGGTGCAGTGCGCCTGGGTAGCGGACAACCAATTGAGCGAGCTGCGTTTGCAAACGGCGTCGCCGGGGCACCAGCAACTGTTACGACGCTTCGATGGGCGCGACTGGAAGGTGGACCAAACCATCACCCCCGAAACGGACCCGCGCCTGCTGAGGGTCGATATCGATGTCAGCCCGGCCGACGACGATCAGCCGGTCTACCGCACCCGGGGTTGGATACCCGCTGGGCATGAATAAGCAGTCTGGCTTCACGTTGTTGGAGCTGGTTATTGCGCTGGCCATCTTCGCCTTGCTGGGGCTCGCCAGTGGGCGCTTGTTCGACACCGTGGTGCGCGCGCAGCAGGCAACGACCAGCCATGAACAGGATCTGCGGCGCCTGCAACGAGCGGTCGGGGTGATTGAGCGTGACGTGCTGCAATTGGCGTCGGCCGTCATTGTCCTGGGGCCCACCACGTTGCAATTGCAGCGCGGCAACTGGCGCAATCCGCAAGACTTGCCGCGCAGTGAGCGCCAGCAGGTGATTTATCGGCTGGACAACCAAATGCTATGGCGCGAAAGCCGCGGCCTGGAGTCATCAACCGTCGAGCGGCAACGATTGCTCGACGATGTGCGCATGTTGAACTGGCGCCTGTTTGACCGCGATGTGGGTTGGAGCCACGTCTGGCCAGTGGGCAAAGGCGCGGCGGCGACGCCCCCGCAGGCGCTTGAAATGGTGCTGTCGGCTGGGCGCTTCGAACAGGTGCGACGCGTCTTGCCATTGCCCCAGGGACACCCATGAAAACTCGCCAGCAAGGTGTCGCGCTGCTCAGTGTCTTATTGGTCATGAGCCTGGCGTTGTTGCTGACGGCCGGCATGTTGCGCAGTCATCAACTGATGGTGCAGAGCAGCGCGCGCCAGGTGCATCAGGTGCAATTGCGTCAGTTGGGGTTTTCGGTCGAAGCCTGGGCGATGGCGGCATTGGCGCGCACGGATGACGCCGAACAGTCAGTGGTGCACCTGGGTCAGGCGTGGGCTCGGGTCACCTGGCCTTTTGAGACGCCAGGCGCGCAGGTCGCGCTGGAAATCGAAGACCTGTCTGCACGCTTCAACGTCAACGCGTTGCTCGGCACCGGGCAAGTCGATGAAGTCGCGCGCCAGCGTTGGTCAAACCTGCTCGCCAGCCTGGGGTTGCAGCCATTGGACTTGCGGGCCGCCGGCCAGGTTTTGCAACGTCAGGAACTGAGCCAACTGCGTGAGCTCCCAGGTGTGGACGGCGCGATCTTGCGACAACTGGAACCCTGGGTCGCGCTGTTGCCCAGGGATGCCGGCTTGAATATCAACACGGCTGCGCCACAGATGCTGGCAATACTCGATGGGGTCTCGCTGTCGACTGCTGCAGCCCTGGTCCGCCAGCGACCCGTCGGCGGTTATGCGCGGGTGGCGGCATTTACCCATGATCCGTTGATCGCCGGGCAGGGGGTGACCAGCCATGGGCTGGGCGTCAGCAGCCGCTGGTTTCGCATCAACATCGACGTGAGCTTCGGCAGCAGCCGACTGCGTATGGCCAGCGACGTCGAGCGCGAGCTTAAATCCGGGCGTTGGCGTGTGGTGCAGCGACGCTTCCTCCCTGCGAATCTGAACGAGATCTGATGATGAAAACCTGGCTTCATTTGAGTGCCGAAGGCTTGACCTCACCCTCGAAGCAATGGCCGTGTTGTGTCTGGCGCGCAGCAGGGGACAATCGGCAGATGACCCTGGATGAAGCGGCGGTTTACCTGGCAGGGCAGCCGGTGCACCTGCTGCTGCCAATGGAGATGTGCAGCGGTTTGCGCACCGACGTGTGGCCTTCAAAGCGACGACCCAGCGCCCAGGCCATCGCCTTCGCCATTGAAGAACAGGTGGGCGAGGACCTTGAAGCCTTGCATGTGTGTGTCGGACCTCGTGACGGGGCGGGCTGCTACCCCGTGCTGGTAACGCACAAGGCGCGTTTCAAGGCGTTGTTGCACCTGCTGGCGACGCTGGCCATTGAGGTGCGTGCCGTGCATGTCGATGCCGATATGCTGCCTGGCGACTGCGCCGTTGCAGTCCACTGGTACGGTCGCCGGGTTGTCCGCTGTCCCGCGCCCCTGGCCATGTCCGCAGTGGCCCTCAAGACGCTTGAAGGGGTGTTGAGCGAGCCGTTGCAGTGGCTGGATGAAGAGGCGAGCAGGGCACAGGTCGAACAGGCGTTATGGGGGGCTCAAGGTCAACCGATCAACCTGCTGCATGGGGAATTGGGCCGTGTCCGGCAACGCTGGCCCTGGTCAACGCTGGTCCTGGCCACCGCGGTGTTATTCCTGCTTGAGGTGGGGTTTATGCAGCTACGTAGCCAGTACGTCGAAGGGCAAGCCCATCGGCAGTATGCGCAGAGTGTGGAGCGCTTCCAGGCGATGTATCCCGAGCAGACTCGCATTGTCGATCTGGCCGCGCAGCTCAAGGCGCTACAGGGGCAAAATGCAAACCAGCTCGCGACGCCGCTGACACGATTGGTCAGCCTCAGCGAGCAGGTGATCGGTGGTGCCGATGTGGAGGTACAGCGCATGGAGTTTCGCCGTGGTGAAGGGTGGACGATCCAATTGGCCGCCAACGGTTTCACCGCATTGGAGCGGTTGCGGGAGCAGGGGCAGCGCAGCGGTATGCCAGTGCGTATCGGTCACGCCAGCAAGGAAGGTCATCGAGTGCATGCCGTGCTGATGCTGGAGGACCCATCATGAAGGGGCTCCAGACCTGGAAAGCGCTGTCGCCACGTGATCGGTTTTTGTTGAAAGGACTGACGGTATTCGTGATCGGTGTGCTGGCCTTCCAAATGCTGTGGCAGCCCAGCCGACAACGTGTGACCAGCGTCGATCGCCATTACCAGCAGCAACTGGCGTTGGCGCAGCAGGTCAACAGCACTCAACCCCAACGCGCCTTGCCGGTGGCAGGGCAACCGCTAGCCTCGACCATCAACGACAGTGCCGAGGCGGCGGGGCTGAAGGTGCAGCAGATCGAGGTGCAAAACGAGCAGTTGCGCCTGACCCTCAGCGGCGATGCACACGCTTTGCTCAAATGGCTTGCGGAACTGGAGCGCGATGCGGGCGCTTTCCAGACGCTGACGCTGGAAAAGCGCGGCAGCCACCTGGAGGCACGCTTGGTGCTTTAAGCATGGGCCAACGGCGGCAGCTTCGCCCAGGCTGCGGGGGATTTGCTGCGCTTCAGCGTTCGTTAAGTCCTGCCTTGGTAGTTTGGGCGCCTTGGGATTTCTCCTACAGCCTTCGGTAACTCGCCTCGGTAAAAATCCTACCCGACTCTTCCTCTCGCCAGTGCATGGCGTTCATTGTCAGGTGATATCAGGATGAACACTTCAGCGTATTCAACGAGCCAGAAACTGCTGCATTGGGTTTCGGCTGTCATTATTGTGTGGGCGTTACTCTCAGGCTTTTTTGTGGCCGTATTCAGCGTGCCTGCGTCGGTCAAGGCGTGGGTGGCGTTCTTCAATGTATCGTTGACCACCCTCTATATCCCGGTGTTTGTCTTGCGGGTCTATTGTTCCTTTGCCCACGGCCTGGACTTTTCCATCAAGCGAACACCGCAGGAATACATGGCGTTGCTGGTCCACAAAGCCATGTACCTGGTGCTTGCCTTGGTGTTGGCGACGGGCGTGCTGATGATGGATCGTCCGATCAATGTTTTTAACTTGGTCTCCTTCGGCCCGTTTGAGAGCGATCCGGCCCGCATCGCCTTGTATACCCGTACGCATGTGCTGTCCTGCGTAGGGTTGTTGCTGATGCTGGTCCTGCATATCGGCGCCGTAGTCATGCACGAGCGCCGGGGTAAGCGGGTGCTGGCGCGAATGTCGTTCAAGGTGGCGGCCCCTCAAGCCGAGGCCAGTGGCGGCAGCTTCGCCAGCTTCAACGCCACCAGCAGCGCGCCGACCAACAGCGCCACGATGAAGGCACCGATGCCGTTCCACCCGGCAAAGTGCCAAAAGAACCCGCCCGCCGTACCGGCGATACTCGACCCTACGTAGTAGCAGAACAGGTACAACGACGACGCCTGCCCCTTGGCCTTCACCGCGCGGCGCCCGATCCAGCTGCTGGCCACCGAGTGGGCGCCGAAGAAGCCGAAGGTGAAGATCAGCATGCCGGGCACCACCAGCCAGAGTGGGGTGAACAGGGTCAGGGCCATGCCGGCGAGCATCAGTACAATGGTGCCCCACAGCACACGGCGGCGGCCGAGGCGGTCGGCCAGGGAGCCGATCTTGGCCGAGCTGTAGATGCCCGACAGGTACACCAGCGACAGCAGGCCGACCACGGCCTGGCTCAGGTCATACGGGTCGGCCAGCAGGCGGTAGCCGATGTAGTTGAACATCGTCACGAATGCACCCATCAGCAGGAAGGCTTCAAGGAATAACCACGGCAGGCCCGCGTCCTTGAAGTGCATGACAAAGCCGTTCACCAGGCTGCGCGGCTTGAGGCTGCTGGCGCGGAAGTTGCGCGATTCGGGGAGGATCTTCCAGAACACGGTCGCGGCGATCAGGGCCAGGCCGCCGATGATCAGCATTGCGGTGTGCCAGCTGACGAAGTCGATCAGCACGCCGATGATCAGGCGCCCGCTCATGCCGCCAATCGCGTTGCCGCCGATATACAGGCCCATGGCCAGGCCGATGTGTTGGGGGTGGATCTCTTCACTCAGGTAAGTCATGGCCACGGCGGCCAGGCCGCTCAAGGACAGCCCCACCAGCGCGCGCATCAACAGGATCCCTTGCCAGGTCGGCATCAAGCCGCTGGCGATGGTGGCCAGGGCTGCGCAGAACAACGCCGCGACCATCACCGGCTTGCGCCCCAGGGTGTCGGAGATCGGCCCGGTAATCAGCAGGCCCAGGGCCAACATGGCGGTGGACACCGACAGGATCAGGCTGCTCTGGGCTGCGTTGATGGAAAATTCCTGGGACAGCGCCGGCATCATGGGCTGCACGCAATACAACAGGGCAAAGGTGGCGAAGCCGCCGGAGAACAGCGCCAGCACCGTGCGCATGAACATCGGTGTGCCTTTTTCGATGTACGCATCGTTGAGCTGGGCTACGACCTCATCCAGGGCGGTCGGCGGGGCTTCTTGAGGGAGTGGAGCGACAGCAGATTTCACGGGGACCTCGGGGAGCAAGAGCTTGCCAGGACCGGCAATGCAAAAAAGCATATAGCTGCCTAATGATTCTTTCCAATATATTATTCGACCTGTTTGATAGCTTTTACGACCTAATGAGGTTTGCATGGAATTACGTCACTTGCGGTACTTCATCGCCGTCGCCGAGGAACTGCATTTTGGCCGTGCGGCGCAGGCGCTGGGCATCTCGCAGCCGCCGCTGAGCCAGCAGATCCAGGCGCTGGAGCAGGAGGTGGGGGCGCGGTTGTTTGAGCGGACCAATCGTCGGGTCGAACTGAGTGAGGCGGGGCGCCTGTTCCTGCACGAGGCGCGGTTGGTGCTGGCCCAGGTCGACAAGGCGGCGGATGTGGCGCGACGGGCGCAGTTGGGTGAGCTGGGGGAGTTGAAGATCGGCTTTACCTCGTCGGCCCCCTTCAACTCCAGCATCCCCCAGGCCATCTTTGCCTTTCGCCAGGCATTCCCGGCCGTGCACTTGAATCTGCAGGAAATGAGTAGCACCGAGGTGGCGGAGTCGCTGGTGGACGAGTCGATCCAGGTGGGTTTGATGCGACCGCTGCCTTTGCCCGATTCGTTGAGTGTCATCGAGCTGATGCGTGAGCCCCTGGTCGCGGTACTCAACGCCGGGCACCCATTGGTGGACGGCAGCGAGCGCGGCCTGCACCTGGCGCAACTGGCGCAGGAACCGTTTGTGTTTTTCCCGCGCACCTACGGCAGCGGTCTGTATGCGCAACTGCTCAACCTGGCCCGCGACGCCGGTTTCAGCCCGCACTTCGCCCAGGAGGCGGGGGAGGCGATGACCATCATCGGCTTGGTGGCGGCGGGGCTGGGGGTGTCGGTGCTACCGGCGTCGTACCAGCGCATACGTATCGATGGCGTGGTCTATCGCACCTTGCTTGATCAGGAAGCGGTGACAGCGGTGTGGCTGGTGCAGCGCAAGGGCGCGCAAACACCGATGGCGAAGGCGTTTGTGGAGTTGTTGGTGGCGAGCGGCTTGCCCTGATGCCAGTCAGTTCAGGAGGAACACTGTAACTGTGGCGAGCGGGCTTGTTGTGGCGAGCGGGCTTGCCCCGCGTTGGGCTGCGCAGCAGCCCCAAAACCAGGCACTGCGGTGTGTCAGTTAAAAACACATCGCCTGTAATGGGGCCGCTTCGCGCCCCAACGCGGGGCAAGCCCGCTCGCCACAACAAGCCCGCTCGCCACAGTAAGCCCGCTCGCCACAGGTTACTGTTGCCCGTTCTATCTCTTAACTACTGTCCGGTCGTATTCGCTTCATTTACGCCATACACCCGCAACCCCGCCAGGATATCGCGGTCCAGCATGCTCACCCAACGGTTGTAGTTGCGGTGGATCTTGCCGTCCTTGTAGCCCAGGTCGCGGCTGTCGCGGTAGGTGATGGCGTAGCTGTTGCGGGTGTAGCGGATGTCGATGGCGGCATAGAACTGGTTACGCACGGTGATCTCCGCCTGTACCAGTTGCGGGCTCAAGCGTTGTACGCTCCATTCGCGTTTTTGCAGGGCGGTAACGATCACCTGCTTGATTTTTTCTTCGCTGACCTGGGCATTCGCCGGCAGGTCGTGCTGGGTGTTGAGCACCGGTTTGCTGGTGCAAGCGGCCGTGGTCAGCAGGGCCAGGGTGATCAGGGTCGCGCGTAGCAAAGAAGACATTCCGTTTTCTCCAGTCGATTAAAAAGTCAGGACCAGCGGCGGAAGATCAACGAGGTGTTGACGCCGCCAAAGGCAAAGTTGTTGTTCATCACGTAGTCGTGGTGCATCTCGCGGAATCCACCTTGCAGGTAGTCCAGCTCGCCGCACTGTGGGTCGACATGGTCGAGGTTGAAGGTGTGCACGTACTGGTCGCGATTCATCATCTCGATGCTGAACCACGATTCCAGCGCGCCACAGGCGCCCAGGGTGTGGCCGAGGAAGCTTTTCTGCGAGCTGATGGGCATGCGGCTGCCAAACAGGCTGCTGGTGGCCAGGGTCTCGGCGATGTCGCCCTGGTCGGTGGCGGTGCCGTGGCCATTCACGTAACCGATGGCCGCGGGCTCAAGCCCGGCGTCTTCCAGGGCCAGCTCCATGGCGCGGCGCATGGTTTTCTGTTCCGGGCGGGTGGTGTGCTGGCCGTCGGCGTTGCTGCCAAAGCCGACAATCTCGGCGTGGATATGTGCACCCCGCGCCAGGGCGTGTTCCAGCTCTTCGAGCACCAGCATGCCGCCGCCTTCGCCGATCACCAGGCCGTCGCGGGCACTGTCATACGGGCGCGGGCTGGTCTGCGGTGCGTCGTTCTTCAGGCTCGTGGCGTACAGCGCATCGAACACCATGGCTTCGGTGGGGCACAGTTCTTCAGCGCCGCCGGCCAGCATCAACGGCAGGCGCCCGAATTTGATCGCCTCGTAGGCATACCCAATGCCCTGGCTGCCGCTGGTGCAGGCGCTGGACGTGGGGATCAAGCGCCCGGTGAGGCCAAAGAAGATGCTGATATTCGCCGCCGTGGTGTGGGGCATCATTCGCACGTAGGAGTTGGCGTTGAGCCCTTCGGCCACCGAGTTGAGCAGCATATTGCCGAACGCCTTGATCTCGTCGGTGCTGCCGGTGGACGAACCGCAGGCCACACCCATGCGCCCGTCCTTGATCGACTCATCGCCGAGCAGGCCCGCGTCCTTCAAGGCCTGCTCCGCCGCCCACACGGCCAGGCGCGACACGCGGCCCATGCTGCGCAACTGCTTGCGGGTCCAATGGGCAGGCACGACGAAATCATCGATCGGCCCGGCCAGGCGCGTGTTCAGTTCGGTGAAGCGGTTCCACTCGTCCATGCGACGGATGCCGCTGCGGTTGGCGCGAAAGTTGGCGGCGATGGTCTCCCAATCGCTGCCCAGGGAGGTCATGCCGGCCATGCCGGTGACTACGACGCGCTTCATCAGCACAGGCCCCCATTCACGGCCAGGACCTGGCGCGTGATATAGCCGGCTTCGGCCGACATCAGGAAATTCACCGCGCTGGCCACCTCTTCCGGGGTCCCCATGCGCTGCGCCGGGATCATTTTCATCAATTCTTCGACCGGTACGTTCTCATCGAGCATGGCGGTGTCGATCAAGCCGGGGGCGACGCAGTTGACGGTGATCTTGCGCTTGCCCAATTCGATGGCCAATGCCTTGGCCGCGCCGATCAGGCCGGCTTTCGAGGCACTGTAGTTGACCTGCCCGCGATTGCCGATCAGGCCCGATACCGAGGTGATGCACACGATACGCCCGGCCGCGCGCCGCCGAATCATCGGCATCATCACCGGGTGCAGTACGTTGTAGAAACCATCGAGGTTGGTACGCATCACCACGTCCCAGTCCTCTTCGGACAAGGCCGGGAATGCACCGTCACGGGTCAGGCCGGCGTTGAGCACCACGCCGTAGTAGGCACCCTGTTGCTCCACATCTGCCTCAAGGATGGCCTTGCACGCCGCGCGGTCCGCCACGTCGAATTGCAGCACCCGCGCCTTGCGGCCCAGGGCTTCGATCTCGACCTGCACCGCGTCGGCTTCAGCGCGACCACTGCGGCAATGCAGCACGATGTCATGGCCGGCCTGGGCCAGGCGCAGGGCAATGGCGCGGCCGATACCACGGCTGGAGCCGGTGACCAGTACGGATTCAGTCATGGCGTTTCGTCCTTCGATTCTTCTAAATAGTTGGCCGCCTGGGGCGGTCGAAATACGTTCAGGCGCGCGGTGGCCTGGATACCGTCACCGGTGAGGTGGCATTCGAACACACCCATGCCGTTGTCGTCTTCCAGGGAGCGCAGGCCGTGGATGCGTAACTCGGCGCCTGCCGGGAAATGCGCCACGTTGCACTCGAACTTGCGTGTGCCCAACAGGAAACCCAGTTCCACGGCCTGGCCTTTTTGGCGGGCACGACAGCCGGCATAGGCGGCGACGCTCTGCGCCATCAATTCGATGCCGACCCAGGCCGGCAGGCTGCCGTCGGGGCGATTGAACAGGCCGCCGGGCTTGACGGTGGCGCGGGTGTGTATCTGCTCTTCATCGAACGACAGCACCTGGTCGATCAGGATCATGTCGCCCGCATGGGGCAGCAGTTCGGCGAGTGGCCAATCGATCATGGGGCCTCTGCGATAATCAGGCTGACGTTATTACCGCCGAAAGCAAACGAGTTGCTCATCAGGCAGCGTTTTTCCAAGGCGTCACCGGCCTGCGCCCAGTGCAAGGCCGGCAGCGTCGGGTCGGCCTGGCCGTCCCACACGTGCGGCGGCACCCGGCCATGGGCCAGGCTCAGCCAGCAGAACGCCGCTTCCAGTGCGCCGGCGGCGCCCAGGGTGTGGCCGCTCATGGGTTTGGTCGAGGAGCAGGCCACCCCGGCAGGGAACAGGCTGGCGACGGCCAGGCTTTCCATGGCGTCGTTGTGTTGGGTGGCGGTGCCGTGCAGGTTCAGGTAACCGATCTGCTCGGGCTGCAACCCGGCACTGGCCAGCGCCTTGCGCATCGCCTGCAACGCGCCTTTGCCCGTCGGCTCCGGCGCAGAAATATGGTGCGCATCGCAACTGGCGCCGCTGCCCAACAGGGCGATCGGGGCGGTCTCGCGACTCATCAGGAACAGCACCGCCGCTTCGCCGATATTGATGCCGTTGCGGTTCACTGAAAAGGGGTTGCAACGTTCGTTGGATACCGCCTCCAGCGCCGTAAAGCCGTTAAGCGTCAACTTGCACAGGCTGTCGACGCCGCCGCAGATCACCGCGTCGCACACGCCCAGATCCAACAGGCGCCGGGCACTCATCAGCGCGCGTGCGCTGGAGGTGCAGGCGGTGGAGATCACGTAGGCCGGGCCGCTCAGTTGCAGCCAGTCGGCGAGGAAGTTCGCCGGGGCGCTGAGTTCCTGTTGCTGGTAGTCGTAGTCCCTGGGGAAGTGCTTGTCGCGCAGGTAATGGGCGATGCTGCGGCTGGCCTCGTCAATGCCCGAGGTGCTGGTGCCCAGCACGATGCCGACCCGTGAGGCGCCGTAGGTCAGGATCGCCTGGCGGATATCCGCTTCGATCTGCAACGCGGCTTCCAGCAACAGTTGGTTATTGCGGCTGTTCTGCCGGCCCAGTTGCGCAGGGATGCTCGCCAATTCGCCGGGTACGCTGCCCACCGGCAACACTCGTTCCGGCACCCAGCCGCTTTCGGCGCGCATCCCTGCGCAGTCGCCGGCAAACAGGCTGCGGCTGACTGCGTCCTGGCCGCGCCCCAGGGCGCAGATCACGCCGAGGGCATTGAGGTAGGCGGTCATCGGGCGGCCCGAAGCGGTGTGATGCGATAACTCAACGGCTGCCCGCTGATGTTCACGCTGAACACTTCTGAAGACTGATAGACGATTTGCCAATGGCCCGGAAGCGTGCGTGTCAGGTCCATCGCCTGGGCGTTGGGGTAAAGGCTGCGCACGTCATCCGCCGAAGCCAGGGCAAACAGCAACGCGGCAAACAGCTCGCGCGCCTGGGGGTTGGGCGGCAGCAAGCCGTCGGCCTGCCACTGGCCATCGATGAGTTTCTGCCGGGCCAGGGGGATGCCCAGCGGGTCCATCATCGACCAGCGGATGGCGTTGCCCTCGCGTTGGATCACCAACAGCCAATCCTGGCTCTGGCCACGTTCCATGCGCTGCACATGCAATTGCAGCGGCAACGCCAGGGTCGGGGTTTTCTCCGGCAGCGGTGGCTGGCTGGCGCAGGCGCTCAGCAGCAACAGGCAACCGATCAACAACAGGCGCATCATGCCGCGACGCTCGCCAAGGGTTTGCGCGCCACGCAGTTGACCAGGGTTTCTTCCCGCTGGCCCACCGGGGGCGCCTTGCGCAGGCCCCAGCGCTCCAGCAGGCCGAAATCGCGGGCACGGCTCCACCACAAGTACGGGTAAGAGACATTCCGTGCGTCGAATTCAAAGCCCTGCTCGCGGAGCATCTCCAGGTACTGCTCGGCGCTTTTTTGCACGTGCATCGGGTGGCGGAACAGCCAGCGAATGACCCAGGTGTCGATATAGGCTTCGGTGGACTCGGCAAACAGCAGGTAGCCACCGGGCTTGAGGACCCGGTAGAACTCGTTCAGCGCGCGATGCTGCTCGACCAGATGATGGAAGGTCTGGTGGCAGAACAGGATGTCGACGCTGGCATCCGCCACATCGAGGGTGGCGCAGTCGCTGCCGATCAACTCGACGGCCAGGCCCTGGCGCGTGGCTTCTTCACGGCTCCGTTCCAGGCTATGGGGGTCGGCGTCCAGGCCGATCAGGCGCGAGGGCGCGAACACCTGCTGCAACAGCTTGAAGGATTTCCCCTGGCCGCAACCGGCGTCGAGCAATACCGGCGCGACGGGCAACGGCTCGCTGAACAGGCTGCGCAGGTCGTTGATGGCCACGCGCAACACATGATGCTGCCAGGTGTGGCTGCGCAGGAACCAGAAGCCGAACCTGGTTTCTTCGACGTAGTGCTTACTTAAGTACTGACTGCTCACGCGGCATCCCCCGCACAAATCTCCGACAACATCCGCAGCCGCCGCTTGGGTTCGCTGACGAATGGGTTGCGCTCATCCCAGGCATAACCGGCGAGGATCGAGCTGATCATCCGGCGAATCTCTGGCGAGCTGCCCGCATGGAAAATCACATCCTGGAAGGTCCCGGCGTACCAACCTTCGACGTAGCAACGGAAGGTGTCGACACCGCGCTTGAGCGGCTCGGCAAATTCGGTTTGCCAATCCACCGTCTCGCCCTTGAGCTGGCGGTGCAGCACACCGGCCGCCATGCTCGCCGAACGCATGGCGATGGTCACGCCGGACGAGAACACCGGGTCGAGGAATTCCGCAGCGTTGCCCAGCAGCGCAAAGCCCGGGCCATGCAGGGTTTTGACGTTGGCTGAATAACCGCCGATGGTCCGTGCAGGTGTATCCCATACCGCATTTTGCAGCACGCCGGACAGGCTTGGCGTCTCGTCGATAAAACCGCGCAGGCAGGCATCGAGGTCACTGTCGCGGCCGTCGAAATGCGCCTTGGCCGCGACCACGCCCACCGAGCAGCGGCCGTTGCTGAACGGGATGGTCCAGAACCAGATATCGCGCTGGGTCGGGTGGGTGGTCACGAGGATCTTGGTGCGGTCAAAGCCTGGGTGTTCGATGCGGTCTTCGACATGGGTGAACACCGCCTGGCGCAGTGGGAAGTTCGACGGCGCTTCCAGGTCCAGCAGGCGCGGCAGCACGCGGCCGTAGCCGCTGGCATCGAGCACGAACTTGGCTTTGACGTGGTACTCGCTGCCATTCTCGCGGCGCACATGCAGGTAGCGACACTCGCCGGAAAAATCCACGCCGACGATGGTTTGGCCGTAGCGGATGTCCACCCCTTGCAACGCCGCCTGGTCTGCCAGCAGCTTATCGAACTCGCCGCGCTGCACCTGGAAGGTGGTCGGCTTGCCTTGGCTGAAGGTATCGCCAAAATCGAACGCGCTGTAGCGCTCGCCCCAGGCAAACGCGGCACCGGTTTTCACCTGGAAACCCGCCGCCTGCACAGCGTCGAGCATGCCCGCTTCTTCGATAAAGTCGATGCAGTGGGACAACAGGCTTTCGCCAATCGAGAAGCGCGGGAAATGCTGGCGCTCGATAATCAAGACATCATGCCCCTGGCGCTTTAGCAGCGTCGCGGCGATGGCACCGGATGGGCCGGCACCGATCACCACCACCTGGCGACGTTCCATTTCAACTATGGGCACGAGGGCTCCTTGCCACATTGGCGATAATCACATTCATAAGGCGTGCTTCTGTTGGCCGGCCCAGGGCGCCAGCATAAAGCTGAACGCCAGGCCCAGGCTGACCGACAGACCGAAATTACTCACTGCCGGCGTGCTCGACACCGCCAGCAGGCCGAACGACAACCAGGTTGTCAGTGCCGCCAGCAGTGTTCCTAAAAGGCTGACCGCGGGCCCGCCGATCTGTTCACGCATCAGGATCGCGTAGTCGACACTGATGGCCGTGACCAGCAGCAGGCCGAACAGGCTGAACAGCGTCAGTGGCTGGCCCAGCCAACCCAGGCTGGCCAGGCTGCACAGCGCCGCCAGCAACGGCAGGGCAACGATACGCAACGCACCGCCCAAGCCGAACGGCAGGACCAGCAGTAGCACGATCAGCCCGCACGACATCAACTTCAATTCAGCCGCGCTGATCTGGGTCGCGGCGAAAACGCGATTCAAGTCACCCAGGCGATCGACCAGTTGCACGCCGGGCAAATCCACGGCCTGCACCTGCAGCAGTGCCGGGTTGTTCAAGCCTTGCAGGCTGACCATGGCCGCCACGCCGCCGTCCACCGGGCCCAGCCACAGCGTGCGCCAGGGTTCAGCCAGGGGCCCGACCAGCGCAGCGTCGATGTCTTCGGTGGGCAGCGCCTGCAACTGCGCGACTTCGGCTTGCAGCGCGCTGGCCGGCACACCGAGGTCCAGCAGCGGTTGCCAATGTTCCGGCAGTTTATTCAATGCCTCGCGCAGCCGTTGTTGCTCGGCCGGCAGGTTGACCAACTGGTTCAGCGCCAGGTAGCCCTGGAGCTTGTCCATATTCACCAACTGTTCCAGGCGCTGGCCCAGGGCGGCTTGGCGTTCCAGTAACTGCTGCTGATTGTCCGCGCGCACCAGGAAGAACTGGCTGGTGGGCTGGAACCCGGTAATACGCGCCACGGCCTGGGCCTCTTGCAGCAATTGCGGCGGTGCGCCGATCCACTGGCGAATATCGTTTTTGCTGTTCAACTGCCACAGGCCAGCGGCGCAGAACAGCAGTACCCACACCAGCAGCACCGCGCTCGGCACGCGCTTGACCAGCGAGGCGCGCATGCGCCACAGGCCCTCGGCGATGCGCAGCGGCCATTGCGCCGGGCGCAGTTCCACGCCCTTGAGTAACGCCGGCAACAGGCAGACGGCCGACAGATAGGCGCCGACCAGCCCCGCCGCGGAGAACACCGCGATTTGCGTCAAGGCCGGAAAGGGGGTCCAGGCCAGCGCCAGGTAACCGATGCAACTGGTGGCCAGGCTCAGGGTCAGCCCCGGCAGGGTCAGGCGTAATGCCGGCCAGCTGCGCCACGGCTGCATGCTCCAGCTTTTGGACAGGTAGTGCAGCGGGTAATCCACGGCCACGCCGATCAAGCTGGAGCCGAGTACCAGGGTCATCACGTGCATATGGCCAAACAGCGCCACACAGGCCACCGCGCCAAACAGCATGCCCACCAGCACCGGCACAAACGCCAGCAACGCGCGCCAGCGGCGGAACGCAAGCAACAGCAGCAACAGGATGCCAACGGTCGCGCCGCCGCCGACCCAGGTGATTTCCCGGCTGGCCTGCTGCTGCCCGTTGGCGGCGTAGAGCAGGCCGCTGGCGGCGAGCAACTGCGCGCCTTGTTCACTGGCCTGCGTGCGGCTGGCCTGGAGCAAATCCGCCACTTGCAACGGCAGTTTCATATCGAAGGCATTGCCGGTGGTACGCGCGCGCAGCAGCACCCAACTCTTGCCGTCGGCCTCGGCGATCAGCGCACCGCTGCCGATATCCAGCTGCACCGCGCCTTGTTGCGGCTGGCTGTTCTGGATGCGCCCGGTGAGGCCCAGCCAGTCATCCTGGCTCGGCACCAGGCTGAACCCGGTGAAGGGGTCGAACAGTGATTGCACACGCTGCTGGATGAACGCGTCGGGATGGTCGATCAGTTGCTCGCGGTCTTTGCCCGACAGCATCGCCAAGCGCCCGCGCAGCAATTGCTCACGCAGTGCCGGCAAGTCGGCTTGCAGGTTCCATTGCACCTTCTCGAACAACCCGCTGGCCTGCCAGCGCTCGCCCAATTGTTGGGCCACGGCCACCGCCTGCTGGCGATCGGCATGCCCGACCAACACCAGCATCTCGCGATTCAACGGCTCCTGCATGCGCTGTTCGGCTTGCTGCTCCAGGGCGTCCGGCGCGCCGCCCGGCACCAGTTCCATCAGGTTGGCCGACAGCGGTGCACCGTGGCGCCACTGCCAGCCGGCCAGGGCCAGCACGGCCACCAGCAGGATCAGGAACAGGCGCGGTAACTGGCGCTCACTGGGCAAAGTCGTGTTGCTCCGCGTCGCTCAAGGGTTGGCTCGCCGTGCTGTCTTGCATGCGCAATACGGTGCTGTCGCCCTGGGTTTCCAGCAGTTCGATGGTATGCACCAGCTCGCCGCCGTCGATATTGATCAGGGTGAACACTTGTTTGAGCAGCAGCGAACGCGGGATCAGCGTCAGCTTCCACTGCGTGGCCTCACCTTGCAGTTGCAGTTCGAAATCGCGTTGCAAACCGCTGCTGTCACCCTGGAGCACGGCGAGGAACAGACGGTTCTGCTCGGCCCCGGCGCTCTTGTTCGGCAGGGTTTGCCAGCCATTGGCGTCGCGGCGGGCAATGCCCTGGGGGCTGATGCGGTAATCCTGCTGCAACGGGGTTTTCAGCAGCCAGAGCAGGCCGTGGTCCTTGGCCAGCACAAAGGTGCCTTTGCTGACCAACGGTTGCGGCAGTGCACGCAGGTGTTTTTCCTGGATGAAACTGCCGTGGATCACAGACGGTTTGGCCAGTTGATCGCTCAGTTGCTGCAAATCGAAAGCGTGAGCGCTGAAGCTCAGCAACAACCCGGTCAGGGTGGGAGCGAGCTTGCTCGCGAAAAACCGCAGGGCGCTGCGCAGTGTCAGGCGGGTCGCGTTATCGTTGACGTCCATCGGGGGCAAGCCCGCTCCCACAGGGGATCTCATTTCAAGGCTCTCTCTACGGCGTCGGTAAAGACTTTGGGCGAGGCCAGTTGCATTTCGCGAGTGGCAATTTCCACCGCCACTTGCACGGTACTGGCGCGGGTCAAACGCTCGCCGCTGGCCAGATCGGTGATCAGGTAATTGACCTTCAAACGGTTCTCCCACTCCACCAGGCTGGCGCGCACGTTGATCGTCTGGCCGAACACCGCACCGCGCACATAGCGCAGTTGCATGTCGATCACCGGCCAGGCGTAGCCGGCTTCGAGCATCGCCGCGTAGTTATGGCCGATCTTGTCCAGCAACGCGCAGCGCGCCACTTCCAGGTACTTCACGTAATGCCCGTGCCACACCACGTTCATGGTGTCGACGTCGAAAAACGGCACGAGGATTTCGGTGTCGCTGTGCAGTACGCCAGGGCTACGCATGCAGCCCCCAGTGTTGCTCGGCGATGCGTTGCAGGCACAGGCGCAGTTCGCCTTCCAGGGCACGGTCTTCGATGACCGGCGGGAAGTCCTTGGCCAGTTCTTCGTGCATGGCGGCCAATGCCGGTGGCAGTGGGCGTGCATCCTCGGCCTGGGCGCGCAGCCACACACCCTGGTTGGCCGCGAGCAAGGTGGCGGCGGCCACCTGTTCGGTCAGCTCCAGCACGCGGATCGCGTCGCGGGCGGCAATGGTGCCCATGCTCACCTTGTCCTGGTTATGGCATTCGGTGGAGCGCGAGAACACGCTGGCCGGCATGGTATTTTTCAGCGCTTCGGCGGTCCAGGCGCTGGTTCCGATCTGCACGGCCTTGAACCCGTGGTTGATCATCGCGCGGTCCGCCGGCGCGCCGGACAGGTTGCTCGGCAGGCCATGGTTGTAACGCACGTCCACCAGCAGCGCGAGTTGCCGGTCCAACAGATCAGCGACGTTGGCCACCAGGGTCTTGAGGCTGTCCATGGCGAACGCGATATGCCCGCCGTAGAAATGCCCGCCGTGCAGCACGCGCTCTTCTTCGGCGTCGATGATCGGGTTGTCGTTGGCGCTGTTGAGCTCAATCTCGATAAACGAACGCAGCCAGTTCAGGCTGTCGGCCAGCACGCCGAGCACATGGGGCGCGCAACGCAGTGAATAACGATCCTGCAAGCGGTGCAAAGGGGCTGTCGGCGCATCAATCGCCAGGTCCTTGCGCAGCCAGGCCGCAACTTGCATCTGCCCAGGGTGCGGCTTGGCGGCGAACAGGCGCTCGTCGAAGTGCTCCGGGTTGCCTTGCAGCGCCACCACGTTCAGCGCGGTAATGCGCGTGGCCAGTTGCAGCAGGTAATCGGCGCGGGCGAACGCCAGGCAGGCGAGGCCAGTCATCACCGCAGTGCCGTTCATCAGCGCCAGGGCTTCCTTGGGGCGTAGCACCAGCGGCTGCCACCCCAATTCGCGGTGTACGTCGATGGCCTGGCGGCGTTCGCCACGGAACAGCACGTCACGTTCGCCGGACAGGGTCGCAGCCACATAGGACAGCGGCGTCAAATCACCGCTGGCCCCCACCGAGCCTTCTTCCGGGATCAGCGGCAGTACATCGTGTTCCAGGAATGCATGCAGGCGCTCGAGCAGCTCCACACGCACGCCGGACACGCCGTGGCACAGCGACTGCAAACGCGCCGCCAGCACGGCACGGGTGGCTTGTGCGTCGAGCAACTTGCCCAGGCCGCAACCGTGGAAGGTGTACAGGTGACGCGGCAGCGCTTCGACGTGCTGCAATGGCACCGCCACCACGCAGGAGTCACCGTAGCCGGTGGTCACGCCGTAGATCACGCCTTCCTTGTCGAGCAGCGAGTCGAGGAACTGCGCGCCTTTGGCGATGCGCTGGCGATAGGCGGCGTCATCCTGCAAGTGCGTGGGCACCTGACGGTTGGCCAGGGCCAATACGTCTTCAATGCGCAGAGGGCGTTCGCCAAAGGTTACCGGCTCAAGATGCGTCGTCATCGGTCTTCCAGAAGGGATAAAAGTTGAACCATTGTTGGGGCGCTTCCAGGCAGAACTGGCCCAGGCGTGCGGCGTAGCGCGCGGTCCACTGCGCGATGACCTGCTCGCGGGTGCTGCGCTTCCATTCGATCGATTGCGCGAAGGGCTCGATGGTCAGGCGATAGCGGCCCTGGTGTTTGAGGCACATCAGCAGGTTTACCGGGCATTTGAGCAGGCCGGCCAGCAGCCACGGGCCCTGGGGGAAGGCGGCGTCATGGCCGAGGAAGTCCACGCGCACCGTGCGCCCGCCATGCAGCGGTACGCGGTCGCCGGCAATTGCCAGCCATTCGCCTTCGTCCAGGCGCTGGCTGAGCAGCAGCATGGTGGCCGGGTCCAGCTCGCTGACCTGGATCAGGCGTAAATGGGTCGCGCCGGCTTCGCCCAGCAGGCGGTTGAAACGCTCGGCATGCTTGGTGTGCACCAGCACGTTCATGGTGACGCGTTCGCCGATTTCCGCCAGCGCACGGCACACTTCGAGGTTGCCCAGGTGCGCACCCACCAGCATCTGTCCGCGTTCGCCACGCAGTTGCCCGCGCAATTGCGCCGGGTCGTGGATCTCGATCTGCTCCAGGCGCAGCTTGCCGTTCCAGACGTCGAGCTTGTCGAGCAAGGCGTCGGCAAAGGCCATGAACTGGCCGAAGACTTTGCGCTGGCTCGGGCGCAGCTCATCCCGACCGCTCCACTCAGCCAGGCGCTGCTGGTACTGCCAGGCGCTCTGGCGCGCCGTGCGGCCGAACAGGAAGAAGTACAACACGATGCCGTACAACAGCGGGCTCAGCAGGCGTCGGCCAAGCACCTTGGCGGCGACGGCGGTGAATTTCATCAGCCAGTAGCTGCCGCGCTCCTCGCGATCGGCCCAGTGTTTGCTGCTGTCGCTCATGCCTGCCACCGTCGCCACAGGATCATCGGCGCGCGCACCAGCATGCCGAAGAACAACCGGGTGTGCATGGCCGAAATGCGCACGTTGTCACGGAACAGGCGGAAGTGTGACAGCCCGTCGGCGGGGTAATGCACCTGGGTCGGCAGCCAGCGCATCGGCTGGTTGCGCCAGGCCAGGCGCACCAGGATGTCGGAGTCGAAATCCATGTGTGTGCCGATGTAGGCCGAGTCCATCAGGGCCAGCGTGGGCGCCAGCGGGTATACGCGAAAGCCGCACATCGAGTCGCGAATCTGTAGCGACAGGGTATTGATCCATACCCACACATGGGTCAGGTAGCGCGCATACAAACGAGCCTTGGGCACGCTGTCATCGTATTCGGGGTAGCCACAGATCACGGCCGTGGGGTGCCGGCGTGAGGTGTCGATAAAGCTTTCGACTTCGCGCAGGTCATGTTGGCCGTCGGCGTCCACTTGCAGGGCGTGGGTGAAGCCCAGGCGCGCGGCTTCGCGAAAACCGGCCATGACCGCACTGCCTTTGCCCTGGTTGTTGGGCAGGGTCAGCAGGGTGACGTTATCGAGGTTCGCCAGTTGCGCCAATACCGCCGCGCACGCCGGGCTGCTGCCATCGTCCACCAGCACACAGGGCAGGCCGCTGTTCAGCAGGCTATGGACCACGGCCGGCACGGCGGCTTCGTGGTTGTAGACCGGGATCAGGGCGCAGGGGTTATGCATGGTGTCCCTCATTGATAGGAAAACACCCTGTGGCGAGCGGGCCTGTTGTGGCGAGCGGGCTTGCCCCGCGTTGGGCAGCGAAGCTGCCCCAGTCAGAAAACCAAGGTGTGTCAGGCAGAACGCCGTTGCAGGTTTTGGGGCTGCTTCGCAGCCCAACGCGGGGCAAGCCCGCTCGCCACAGGAAGCCGATTTGCCACAAAAGCTTATGCATGGGCGGCTTCCAATTGGATCCGGCCGCTGGAGCAGGTGGCGACGCCGTTGCGGTAGGCGAAATACAGCTTGCCGCGTTCCTGGTCGAAGCGCAGGTGCAGTTCGATACAGTCGCCCGGACGCACCAGTTGCTGGAACTTGAGCACTTCCATGCCGGCGAAGGTCGGCGGCAGGTCCAGGCACTGCTGGCCGAGGTTGAATGCCCACTCCACTTGCACCACGCCCGGCAGCACCGGGGTGACCGGGAAGTGGCCGCTGAAATAGGCCAGGTCCGGCGGGACGCTCAGTTGCAAGGTCCATTCGCCATCGACTTCGACGTGTTCCAGCACCTCCGGCGCTTTTGGCCGGGGGGCCAGCAGCAGTGCTTCGACATCCGCCTGGGGCAGCTTGCCTTGGCTGTTCAGTGGCAACTGGCGCAGCAAGCGCCAGCGCCGGGGCAGGGCCAGGGCTTCGCAGTGTTGGCTCAGGTGCTGGCGCAGGGTTTGGGTCACGGTGCGTCGGCCCTGGTTGCGCAGGGCATGCAGGCCCTCGGCGCTCAACACCACCAGCGCGCCGAGTGACGCACGGTTTTCCTGGACCACGCCCAGGCGGGTTTCGGTGACCCACGGGTGGGCCATCAGCGCGTGTTCAAGCATGGGCAGGGAGATGCGTTTTTCTTCCAGCTTGACGATGCGGTCCAGGCGACCGAGCAGTTCGAAGCGGCCATCGGCGTGGATGCGGGCGGCGTCGGCGGTCTGCTCGATATGCCCGGCGGGCAAGTACGGCGAGGCGATGCGCAGGGCGCCGTCGGCGTCCTGGCTCAGCTCGACACCGGCAAACGGCTGCCACGGCTGTGCGCCTTGGCGCCAGGCAATACCACCGGTTTCCGAGCTGCCGAGGATTTCTGTCGGCCATTGCTGCAGGCGATCGTAAAGGCTGCCGGCGGCCTCGATGGGCAGCGCGCCACCGGAAGAGAACACCCGCGACACTTGGCTCAGCGCCGTCCAGTCGAGGTTATCGCCCATGCGCTTGAGCAGCGCCGGGCTGGCGACCCAGGCAAAATGCGCGTGTTCGCGGCTGGCGCGCTGTAAATCCTCGGGGAAGGCCAGTTGGTGGCGCACAAAGGGACGGCCGGCGCACAACGGCCATAGCACCCGGAACAGCAAACCGTAGATATGTTGGGTGGCGACGCTGCCGATGATGCACGCGTCTTCGAGGTCTGGACCCCATAGGGCTTCCAGGGCCTCAACTTCGTTGGCCAGCTGGCGCAGGGTCTTGTCGATGCGCTTGGGTTCGCCGCTGGAACCGGAGGTACACAGGCTCAGTTGGCAAGTGTCCAGATCCAGTGCCGCCGGGTCCAGCGGCGCTTGGTCGAGCGCGGCGAGGTCATCGGCGGCGATCAACCAGGCGTCGACGGCATCGGCCCAGCGTAGGCGGGTTTGCGGTTGCAGGTCGGCGGGCAGCAGCACACTGGCCCCGGCGCGCCAGGCAGCCAGCAAGGCGACGGCCAATAAGCCGGCATCTTCCAGATGGACAGCCACGCGCTTGATGCCATGTGCCTGCAAACCCGCCGCCAGACGCAGGGATTGTTCCCACAGCTGGGCGTGATTCATTGCAGGTTCGGTGGTGACCAAACGCTGTTGCAGCGGCTCAAGCAGCAACTGCTCAAGTTTCAACCCATTCATACGCGGCCTCGAACCCTTTGTCGTACCAGCCAT
This sequence comes from Pseudomonas sp. MPR-R2A5, assembly GCF_058793055.1. NCBI lineage: Bacteria > Pseudomonadati > Pseudomonadota > Gammaproteobacteria > Pseudomonadales > Pseudomonadaceae > Pseudomonas > Pseudomonas sp. MPR-R2A5. Next base: position 168,272 of record NZ_JBXAFK010000007.1, on the reverse strand, counting down.
TCCACGGCAAACAACAGCCCCATCAGCCCGTAGGCGATCAGGCCGTTGTACAACGTCCACCAGCTCAGCGGCGCCCACAGGGTGAGGGCGGCGGCGAGCAGGCCATTACATAGAAAAAACACACTCCACACCACGGTGACCTGGCGCGTATACACGACGGCGTGGGTTGGCAACTGAGGGTCGCTCATGCGGGCCAGGCGCTCGACCATCGGCGGGCCGTATTTCAGGCTCAGGCCGAACAGCGTGAGCATGAATGCACTGACCAGGCTCGGGTACCAGCGCAACAGGCGAGGGTTGTCGAACCAGGCCAGCAGCAGGCAAAACACGATGACCGCCACGGCCATCCAGCGGCTACCGGGGCGCCGTGCAGCGGTCAGCGCGCGCAACAGCCACAGGCTGCCCAGCAGCAAGCCAAATTGCCACGGCGCAAAGTGCTCGGTGCCGTAATACACGGCAAAAGGGTACAGCAGCCCCGCCAACAACAGGCCAAGGCTAATCAACCGGCTCATGCGGCTGGCTGGACCAGACGGTACACCGCCTCAACCACATCGTTCACGGTGCGTACTGCCTTGAATTCCTCAGCGGCGATCTTCTTGCCGGTCTGGCGCTTGATATGGTCGATCAGGTCCACGGCGTCGATGCTGTCGATTTCCAGGTCCTGGTACAGGTTGGCGTCGAGGGTGACGCGTTCCGGGGGCAGTTCAAACAGTTCCACCAAGGCGTCGCGCAGGGTGTTGAAAATATCGTCACGAGTTTGCATGGTCCGGTCTCAAGCTGCCTGTCTGGCCGTGACGAACGCCGCAAGGCTGGCCACGTTGGTGAAGTGATTGCGGGTGTCCTTGGCGTCGGCATCGATTTTTATGCCGTACTTTTTCTGGATCGCCAGGCCCAATTCCAGGGCGTCTACCGAATCCAGGCCGAGGCCTTCGCCGAACAGGGTTTGATCGTTTCCGATGTCGTCGGCGCTGATGTCTTCCAGGCCCAGGGCCTCGATGATCAGCACCTTTATGTCGTGCTCAAGGCTGTGTTGGTCGCTCATCTTCGGCGAGCTCCTTAATAAAATAGTGATGCAGGTAATCGTTGAGCTTGCGTGAAGCCTGGGGCGCGGGCCCGAGTGCGGCAAACGCCTGTGGTTCTATATCGGCCCCTACCCGCAAACTGAAGTGCACGCGGCGTTTTGGGATGCGATACCAGGGTTCGGCCTTGGTCAGGGTGGTGGGGCTGACCTTGATCACCACGGGGGTGATGATTGTCGCACCGCGCAGCGCAATGGCGGCGGCGCCGCGATGAAAGGCAGGCGCCGAGCCAGGGGTGGTGCGGGTGCCTTCGGGAAAAATGATCAGGGTCTGGCCGCCGCGCAGGGCATCGGCGGCGGCATCGAGCATTTCGCTGCTGCCGTCGTTGCTGATATAGCCCGCATCGCGCACCGGCCCACGGGTGAAGGGGTTCTGCCACAGGCTTTGCTTGACCACGCAGTTGGCCTGGCGCACCAGGCCGATCAAAAACACCACGTCGATCAGCGACGGGTGGTTGGCGATGATCATCTGGCCTGGGCGCCCGAGGTTTTCCGCACCTTCGACGCTGTAGGTCAGCACGCCGGCGCGTTGCATCAGGCGGATAAAGAACCAGAACAGCTTGCTGATGGTATGGCGGGCGCGGCGTTGGTGTTTTTCGGCGCTTCCTGGCAGGCACGCGAGCAACGGGAACACCAGCAAACGCAGGCACAGGCCGCCTGCTCCGAACAGCGCGAAGCTGGCGGCGGTGGCGAGCAGGCGCCAGTAGTAGGCGTCCCGTGGTTTGTCGGTCAGGGCTTGCGTTGCCAGTTCCATACGCGGTTCTTCCAGGCATGTTGGCAGGCGACCTGTTCAGTGAGCAGGGTGCGCAGCAGGTTCAGGGCATGGGGCCACTGGGTTTGAGTGGGTTGGACAGTGCCGCGGGTAAGTTCCAGTTGCCACTCGTCGCCTGGGGTCAGCAGCAGGCCGAGGGCATAGGGGAACGGCACGTCGGCGATCCAGTCGGCATAGGCTTCAGGCGGCTGTTCTTCGGTAATCACCAGCAACACGGCCGGGGCGCCTTCATTGAGCAGGGCGGCGGCTTCGAGCAGGCCGTGTTCCAGGCCGTCGCCAGCGGCAGCAAGGGCCGTCATCTCGCTGGTTTCATTGCGTAGGATCGACCACAGGCCAATCACTGCGTTATGTACCGACAGGCTGAACTGGGTCGGCGACAGCGGCTGGTCATTGGCCAGGTCGCTGAGGATGTCGAGGGTGCGCGGGGTTTCGCCGTGACGCGAAATAAACACCAGGGGCAGGTCTTGCCGGCCCTCGGCCAGCGGCCAACCCACGCTGAACGCCATGCGTGCCAGGCGGCTGAGGCGGCGGCGCTGCATGGCGGGCAAGAACGATACGTCGGGGCTGGCTTCGCTGGCGGGCAGCAACACCGGGGCCCGGCACCAGGCGTACCAGTCGTCCGCGCTGTCCAGGCCAGGAGCCCAGGCACGCCATTGGGCGATGTTGAAGTTGATCACTGAGAAGTTATCCCGCCCCTGCGGGCTTCCATGTGCGGCCATTGGCCGAGTTTACCGGGACGGTGAGCAAGAGCCGAATGGCGCGCATTATCCGGGTGCCGTGGGGTTCTAGCAAACTTTGGTAAAGAATTGTTCACGGCTGATTACAAAATTTGCGGAGAGATTTACAGATTGTCCTTTACCGCAGGACGAATTGGATTGTCGGACCCTTCCTATTCGTTTGTACGCGATGAGCCATGGCTCGCGGTTAATGCAGCCGTGCATGGATGAACGAGGTAGCGAACAGGCGCTTTTGCCCTCTACACTCGGACATTCATTGATACACGGAGGTTTTTCCATGCGGCGCGTGGTGTTCAATCAGAAAGGCGGCGTTGGCAAGTCCAGTATCGCCTGCAACCTGGCGGCAGTCAGCGCCAGTGAAGGCTATCGAACCCTGTTGGTGGACCTCGATGCACAAGCCAACTCCACCCAGTACCTTACCGGGCTGACCGGCGATGATATCCCGATGGGCATTGCCGAATTCTTCAAGCAAACCCTGTCTTCCGGGCCTTTTTCCAAGAAAAACCGCGTGGATATCTACGAGACACCGTTCGACAACCTGCATGTGATCACGGCCACCGCAGAGTTGGCGGATTTGCAGCCCAAGCTCGAGGCCAAGCACAAGATCAACAAGCTGCGAAAGCTGCTGGATGAATTGAGCGAGGATTACGACCGGATTTACCTGGATACCCCGCCGGCATTGAATTTTTATGCGGTTTCGGCGCTGATTGCCGCTGATCGTGTATTGATCCCCTTCGATTGCGACAGTTTCTCGCGCCAGGCGTTGTATGGCCTGCTGGCGGAAATCGAAGAGTTGAAGGAGGACCACAACGAGGGTCTGGAAGTGGAAGGCATCGTCGTCAACCAGTTCCAGGCCCGGGCGAGCCTGCCGCAGCAGATGCTCGATGAGTTGATGGCCGAAGGCTTGCCGGTATTGCCGGTGTACCTGGCCAGCTCAGTGCGCATGCGTGAGTCGCACCAGCAGAACAAGCCGCTGATCCACCTGGACCCACGGCATAAGCTCACTCTGCAATTCGTGGAGCTGCACAACCTGCTGGAAAATGCCTGACCTCAAGCGCTACCCGGACCCAATGTGGGAGCGGGCAAGCCCGAATGCCAGTCAGTTAAGCGTACATCGCCTTCTGTAGGAGCGAGGGGGGCGCCTAGTTCTTGCTCGCGAAAAACTCACAGACGCCGCATTCACTCAGGAAACACGCGTTATCGTTGACGTTTTTCGCGAGCAAGAACTAGGCGTCCCCCTCGCTCCTACAAAAAAAACTTAACTGACTGGCATTCGGGTTACACCCCCTGGCTACGCAACCAACTCATCAACTGCGGCAACGGAAAGGCGCCGCTCTGGCGCGCCACTTCGCGGCCGTTCTTGAACAGAATCAAACTGGGGATCGAACGAATCCCCAACTGCGCCGACAGCTGCTGATTAGCCTCACTGTCCAGCTTGGCCAGCCGGCACTTGCCCGCCAGCTGCGCGGCCGCCTGTTCGAATACCGGCGCGAAGGATTTACACGGCCCACACCAATCGGCCCACACGTCCACCAGCAACGGCAAATCGCCCTTGATCTGGCTGGCGTAGTCGCCTTGCTTCAGCTCGAAAGGCTTGCTCAGTAGAACCGGCTGCTTGCAGCGCCCACATTTGGGCGTATCCCCCAGGCGCTCTCCGGGGATGCGGTTGAGGCCGTTGCAATGGGGGCAGGGGATAACGAGAGGTTCGGACATGGTGGCGCTCCGTGGATGTGGCCAATGCTCCCTATCTGGAGTCAGGTAGCCGTTTTATCAAGCTCGAGGGCGACGACGCATGCGCTAACAGATTCGCAAATGTCGATTGGCGCATGCCTATCTAGGCTGGGAGTGCTTGTTCGAAACAGCACCATTGGTCCGTTCGGCGCCATAGCAAATTGCGATAGTCGCAGTTCGGGTTTAACCTCCATAGCAATATGCGATAGGGATGTTGCATGCGCGTAATCAGTGCGAAACAAATCCGCAATGCCAAAGTGAAGGGCCTCATTCAGCCTGTGCTTTGGATGCGTGGTATCGGAAGGTCAAAGTCCTCAATCCAGAAGACTTCGCGGCGTTGAAATCGATTTTTCCGGCCGTGGATAAGGTGGGGGCGTTACACGTCTTCAACATAGGTGGTAACAAGCTGCGCCTCATTGCGATTGTGCGCTACCGAATGCAGCGGCTCTATATTCGACATGTGCTGGACCATCGGGAATACGACAAGGGTAACTGGAAGGAGTGAGTGGAAATGAGTGTGCTGATCGAGCAGGTGGCCGAGCATTGGCAATTCGTGTCGCCCCTGTTGCGCAAGCCCAAAACCGAGGCTGACTACGATGTGCTGGTGGAGGCGCTCGACGAATTGCTGGATATCGTAGGGGAAGACGAAGCTCACCCGTTGATGGGCGTGGTCGATATCATCGGTGACTGGGTCGAGGCTTATGACTTGGAGCATTGGCCAGTGCCAGAGGCCAGCGGTGTCGACGTATTGCGATCCCTGATGCAGGAGCATGGTTTGACGCAGAGTGATTTGCCAGGTGTTGGCGCTCAATCGGTTGTCTCGGAAATCCTCAGTGGAAAACGCCAGCTCAACGTTCGGCAGATTCGTTGGCTGGCGGATTATTTCAAGGTGCCGGTCGATATGTTCATCTAATCGCGAGCATGGCGCGTATCACGACGAACAGCTGATCTCCAGATGCTTGCCCCAATCCGGCGGCCGCTGCGCGTACTGTTCCATCCCCGCCTGTTCCTCGAATGGCTTGGAAAGCACCTCGTGCAAGCGCCGCACTTCGCTGTAATCGCCTGACTCGGCAGCGGTAATGGCGTTTTGTGCGAGGTAGTTGCGCAGGATGTACAGCGGGTTCACCGCATGCATTCGCGCACGGCGCTGTTCTTCGGTGCCGTCCCCATCCCGTTCGACACGGGCCTTGTACAGCTCGGCCCAGGCATCAAACCCGGCTCTATCGACGAAATCATCGCGCAACCGCGTCACGGCCAACGCTGCCGATTCATCCCCCAGCCGTCGGAAGAACAGCGTGTAGTCCACGCCGCTGTTCTGCATCAGCTTGAGCAAGCGCTCCACCAATTTCTGATCATCGTCTTCAGCAGTGGTCAGCCCCAAACGACGACGCATCAAATCCAGGTAGTGCGCCTGGTACAACGGCAGGTACAGGCCCAGGGCTTCCTTCAAGGCATCGACGCTGATAAACGGCGTGAGTGCCTGGGCCAGCGCGCTGAGGTTCCACTGGCCAATCGGCACCTGGTTGCTGAAGGAGTAGCGTCCTTCGTGATCGGAGTGGTTGCAGATGAAGTGCGCGTCGAAATCATCCAGAAACGCAAACGGCCCGAAGTCGAAGGTGATGCCGAGGATCGACATGTTGTCGGTGTTCATCACCCCATGGCAAAAACCATACGCCTGCCATTTGGCGATCAGTTCTGCATTGCGTTCGACGATTTCGCGGAACATCGCCAGATACGGTTCGGGCTGTTCGCGGCAGTCGGGGTAGTGCAGGTTCAACACGTGTTCGGCCAGTTCAGCCTGCTGTTCGGGCTTCTTGGTGTAATAAAAATATTCGAAATGACCAAAACGGATATGGCTGCGGGCCAGGCGCAGGACCATGGCCCCGCGTTCCTGCTTCTCACGCCACACCGGGGTGCTGGAGCCGATCACGCACAGTGCGCGGCTGCTGGGAATGCCCAGCGCGTGCAGCGCTTCAGAGGCGAGAAACTCACGAATCGAAGAGCGCAGCACGGCGCGGCCGTCGCCCATGCGCGAGTAAGGCGTCTGCCCGGCGCCCTTGAGGTGCAGGTCCCAATGCTCGCCGGCGGCGTTGTACACCTCGCCCAGCAGCAACCCACGGCCATCGCCCAATTGTGGGTTGTAGGAGCCGAACTGGTGCCCGGAGTAGACCATCGCCCGCGGTTCCGCCTCGGCCCATAGCTTGTGCCCGCCAAACAGCTCGGCGAATACCGGGGTTTCGGCCACCGTCGGGTCGAGGTCGAGCAGGGCCATGGCGGCATCGCTCGCCACGACCAGGCGTGGTTCGTCGAGGGGTTCAGGCAATACGTGGGTCGAGAACGCGTCGCCCAGGCGTGCGAAGCGGTTGTCGAAGGTCAGTTCGTCGAGGGCTTTCACAGGCCATCTCCAGCAGAATGTCCGAGCATTCTGCTGGGGATAGGCGGTTTAGTCGAGCTTGGAGGGTGGCGGCTCGGGGGCATCCGCCACTTTGCCCGGTGGTGGCTCCGGGGTATCCGGGGATTCGACCGGACCGACGATGGTCCTGTTTTCGTCTTCTACCGGCACCAGCTTGTACTCCTGGCCGTGGAGGTTTTTCAGGTAGACCTCCATCTGCCGGAACGAGATGTTGATGTGGTGGTTCTTGAACTCGCGGTTGATAAAGCGGTTCACCTCGTCGATCACCGGGTTGCGGTCGCCCAGGTCGCGCACGTGCATGCGCAATTCGTGGTCGAGGGTGCTTTCACCGAAGTTGAGGAAGTAAACATGGGGTTCCGGTTCCTTCAGCACCCGTGGGTTTTCTCGCGCAGCCTTGAGCAGCAATTCCTTCACCAGGTCCAGGTCGGAGCCGTAGTCCACCCCCAGTTTGAGGGTGACTCGGGTGATGGTGTCGGTCAGCGACCAGTTGATCAATTGCCCGGTGATGAAGGTCTTGTTCGGGACAATGATGTCCTTGCGGTCGAAGTCGGTGATGGTGGTCGCGCGGATGCGGATCTTGCTCACGGTGCCCGACAGGTTACCGATGGTGATGGTGTCGCCGATCCGTACCGGGCGTTCGAACAGGATCATGATGCCGGAGATAAAGTTGGCGAAGATCTCCTGCATGCCGAAGCCCAGGCCCACCGACAGCGCGGCGACCAGCCATTGCAACTTGTCCCAGCTCACACCGAGGGTGGACAGGGTCGAGACAAAGCCGACGCCGGCAATCACATACGACAGCAACGTGGTGGTGGCGTAGGCGCTGCCCTGGGCCAGGTCCAGCTTGGACAGCACCAGCACTTCCAGCAGGCCGGGCAGGTTGCGCGCCAGGGCGAAGGTGATGCCGATGATGATCAGCGCGCCGAGCAGGTCGCCGATGCTGATTGGCACCATGCTGATATTGGCGCCGGTGCCGCTGGTGTATTCGTAGAGGGTGACGTTGTCCAGGTAGGAGAACACCGAGATCAGGTCTGACCACACCCAGTACAGCGCCGCGATGAAGCCGCCGAGCAAGGCCAGGCGGATCAGGCGCATCGATTGTTCGTTGACCTGTTCGATGTCCAGGGTCGGTTCTTCGATCACCGCCTCGCCGTCGCCGGCTTCCTTGGCTGCTTGGCGCTTGGCCAGGGCGCGGGAGTAGGCCAGGCGCCGTGCGGCAACGCCCAGGCCGCGTACGAAGGTGGCTTCGATGACCAGCCAGAGCATCAGCAGGTACAGGGTATTGATCAACCGGTCACTGAGCTTGAGCGCGGTGTAGTAGTAGCCGAAGCACACGGCGATAAACAGGGCGATGGGCAGCGCGGTAAACACCAGGCCCATGGCTTTGCGAAACAGCGAGGCTTTTTCGTGGGTCGGGCTGTGTAACAGCAGGCGCCCCAGTAGCCAGGCCATCAGCGCATAGCACAGCAGCACCACACCAATGCCCAGCACATCGTCGGCCAGCGCTGCCGGTTGATGTTCGGCAATCGCCACCACGGCCACCAGGGCCAGAACCACCAGCCCGAGCTTGCGCACCCAGCCTTGCAGGAATTCGACCTGGGGTTTTTCCCAGCGGAAGTGCAACTCGGCCACGCCGCCCGGCGCCAGGATGCGGTAGGCGGTGTAGAACACCAGCCACGCCTGGGCGATCTGCAACAGTGCCGCGCCAAGGTTGGCGTTTTGCCCACGGGCGTCGATCTGCAGTGCATAGCCGCACAGCGCCAGGCCCAGGGCCACCGGCATCGCCAGCAGGATGTTCACCAGGATCGCCTGTGGTGTGTGCCACTGGCTGTCGCGCTTGAAGTGGCCGATATCCAGGTGGACCTTTTTCAGGCGGGCGTACAGGGCGTTACGTCGCCACAGCAGGGCGCCGATCAACAGCAGGAGCGGCAGGAACAGCAGGGGGCGCTGGGTCAGGCCATCGTACAGTTCGCTGACGCTGGAGGCCCAAGGCAGGCTGGTGACTTGCTTGCTCAGGTGCGCCGGTACGGTTTCCAGCCATTCGGTGTCCAGCGGCTTGTTGCTGGGGATCCAGAACATCTGCTCGTCCAACGTCGCACGCAGGGTGGTGGCGGTGCTGAGCAGTTGTTTCTGGTTCAGTTGCAGGGTGATCGATTCGTTAAGCAGTGCGCTCAGTTCGCGGCTCAGGCGCTCCAGCAGGTCGCTGCGGGTGATCGCCAGTTCCAGCAGGGTGCGGCGCAGTTGCGGGGTGATATCGTCCGGCGGCTGGTTGGCCAGCAGGTTGTCTACGTAGGTGCTGGGGGAACTGATCAGCTCGCGCTGCTGGTTGACCTCGAACTGATACAGGCGAATGTTGGCGATATCGTCCGCCAGGTCGCGGTCTACCGTGAGGCGTGGCAGTGCCTGTTTTTGCTTGTAGAGGATCTTGGAGAGCAGCAGGCTGCCCTTGAGGACGTTGATCTGTTCATCCAGCGCCGAGTCGCTCTGGGTCACGGTGTCCAGTTGCTGCTTGGTCTGCAGGTTTTTCTGGGTCAGGTCGTTGAGGCGGTCGGTGCTTTTGAGCAGGTAATCGGACAGCTTCAGGTTGGCCGCGCTTTCCGTGGCCAGCAGGCTGCTGCCACCGGCTTTCTGCGCTTCGATCGATTGTTGGGTAACGGTCTGTTGGGACTGGGCCAGGCGTTTCTGGTTGATCAGGGTTTGCAGGTCCTGGATCTCTTGTTCCAGGCGCGCGGTCTTTTCGACTACCAGGTCGTGCTGGCTGTTGCCCAGGTCTTGCAGTTGGCTGTTGCCGGCCAGTTCCTGGCGGCGCAGGGGGATCAACGCGTTCAGGGCGGCGAGTTCGGCGTTCAACTGGTTGCGCTGGTCGCTGCTGAGGGTCTTGCCATTGTCCTTGCCGGCCTTGAGGGTCGAATTGATCTGCTGGATGCGCGTCTGGCTGTTGCTGATTTCGGTCTGGGCGCGCTCGGGGCGGGTCTGGGCGGCAATGGTCAGGCTGTTGGCTTCGGCCAGGTCTTTTTGCAGGTCGCCTTGCTGGGTGGTGCGCTGCACCAGCAATTGCTCCAGTTGCGGCACCGGCAGCGAGGCGTAGCGCTGGGCTACCGGAATGACCTTGGTGGCCTTGAGCCGGGTCAGTTCGCGCTGGTTCTCGCTGGTCTGGCGCGGCGCGTCTTCCAGCTGGCGCTTGAGGTCCGCCAGGCGCTGTTCGTAATCCTGTTTGTTACCCAGGTAGGTCAGGGTCTGTTGCAGGATCGACTGCAGCGCCTTCATGTCGGCGTCGGGCAGCTTGCGATCAGGCAGCTTGTCCAGGGTTTGCTGGATGGCGTCGGCGCTGGGTGGGTCGGCGGCATATACGCTGCCGACACAAAGAGTCAGGCCCAGCAGGGCAGTGGCGAGAAAAGTGCGCAGGGTTAGCATAGAGGCCGGTCGAGCAAGGTGAAGAATCAGGGGCGTTGTCGCCCCGCAGTTTAGAGGAAGAGTCCGGGGCCCGGGCGACTTCCTTCGGGGAATCTGACGCCGACTTTGCCAATCTTGTTCCCGTCCATGACCGCGACGGTCCAGATGGTGTTGTTCCACTCCACCTGGTCGCCGACCACGGGCGCACCGCCGACTTTCTGGGTGATGAAGCGGCTCAGTGGCATGTCCGGGTCGATACCTTCCAGCTTGAGGCCGTACAGGGCGGAAACCGCGCCCAGCTGGGCGTCGCCCTCGAGGACGAAGTCGCCGAAAAAGCGCAGATCCAAGCCGCGTTGCGGCGCCTGGCTGAACAGTTTGCCCAGGGCCGGCAGGTTGTGTTCGTGGCCGATCACGCAGAGCAGATCGCCGACTTCCAACACCGTACTACCCGACGGGTGGAGCAGTTGCTGGCCACGGAACAGCGCGGCGATCCGTGTGCCTTCGGGCATTTTCAGTTCGCGCAGGGCGGCGCCAATGCACCATTTCTCTGCGCCGAGGCGGTAGACGAACAGCTCCCACTCGCTGGTGACGTGGACTTCCAGGGCCGCCCGGGAAATCGGTGCGGGCTCCGGCGGTACGGTCACTTTCAGCAGCTTGGCCACCCACGGCAGGCTGGTGCCCTGTACCAGCAGCGAGACCAGCACGATAAAGAACGCCAGGTTGAAGTACAGCTGCGCATGGGGCAGGCCGGCCATCAGCGGGAACACCGCCAGGATGATCGGCACCGCGCCGCGCAGACCGACCCAGGCGATAAAGGCTTTTTCGCGGCCGTGGAACGCCTTGAACGGCAGCAGGCCGACCATCACCGACAATGGCCGCGCAAACAGGATCATCCACAGTGCCAGGCCCAGGGCCGGCAGGGCGATGGGCAGCAGGTCATGGGGCGTGACCAGCAACCCCAGCACCAGGAACATGCCGATCTGGGCCAGCCAGGCCATGCCGTCGAGCATATGCAAAATGCCATGGCGGCTGCGCACCGGGCGGTTGCCGATCACCAGGCCGCACAGGTACACCGCGAGGAAGCCGCTGCCGTGCAGGGCGTTGGTCAGGGCGAATACCACCAGGCCGCCGGCGATCACCAGGATCGGATAGAGGCCGGTGGCCAGGTTGATGCGGTTGACCATTTGCAGCATCAGCCAGCCGCCGCCGAGGCCGATGAGGCCGCCGATGCCGAATTCGCGGATCAGGTGGGTCAGCAGGCTCCAGTGCAGGCCGGTCTGGCCGCTGGCAAGCATGTCGATCAGGGTGACGGTGAGGAACACTGCCATCGGGTCGTTGCTGCCGGATTCGATTTCCAGGCTGGCGGTGACCCGTTCGTTGAGGCCCTTGCCGCCGAGCAGCGAGAACACCGCGGCGGCGTCGGTGGAGCCGACGATGGCGCCGATCAGCAGGCCCTGGATGATATTGAGGTTGAACAGCCAGGCGGCGGCCATGCCGGTGAGGCCGGTGGTAATCAACACCCCCACCGTGGCCAGCGATAGTGCCGGCCAGAGCGCCACGCGAAAACTCGCCACCCGCGTGCGCAAGCCGCCGTCGAGCAGGATCACGGCCAACGCGAGGTTGCCCACCAGGTAGGCGGTCGGGTAGTTATCGAAGATGATACCGCCGCCGTCGACGCCGGCGACCATGCCCACGGCCAGGATGATCACCAGGATCGGGATGCCCAGGCGGGACGACAGGGAACTCACCAGAATGCTTGCACCCACCAGCAACGCGCCGATCAAGAACAGGCTGTTGATGGTCGTCGCATTCAAAGGCAGTACTCCATGAGCATATAAGACGGGCGCAAACTGACCATGCAGTCTACGTGCCAGCGATTCTAACCTGTTGAATTGCCGCGCTGTCAAAAAGCTTTTTCTGATTCATATAGATCCAAATGTGGGAGGGGGCTTGCCCCCGATTACGCTGTATCAGAATCAGATGTGCTGATTGACACACTGCTATCGGGGGCAAGCCCCTCCCACCTTCTTGACCCAGTTGTATCAGTTAGAGGCGGAAGCGCCCGACCATCCCGTTCAAATCCACCGCCAGGCGCGACAGCTCACCGCTCGCCGCACTGGTCTGGCTGGCGCCGGTTGCCGATTGCACCGACAAGTCGCGGATATTCACCAGGTTGCGGTCCACTTCCCGCGCCACCTGGGCCTGTTCTTCCGCCGCGCTGGCGATGACCAGGTTGCGCTCGTTGATCTCGATGATCGCCGTGTTGATGGTGTCCAACGACATACCTGCGCCTTTGGCGATGTTCAGCGTCGATTCCGCGCGCTCGGTGCTGTTACGCATCGAGTCCACGGCGTGCTCGGTGCCGGCCTGGATGCTGCCGATCATGCGCTCGATTTCGCTGGTGGATTGTTGGGTGCGATGGGCCAGGGCCCGCACTTCATCGGCCACCACGGCAAAACCGCGGCCGGCTTCGCCCGCCCGCGCCGCTTCAATCGCCGCGTTCAGGGCCAGCAGGTTGGTCTGGTCGGCCAGGCCGCGAATCACGTCGAGTACCTTGCCGATATCACGGGACTCATTGGCCAGCTCGCCAATCAGCGTGGCAGTGGCTTGCACGTCGCCACTCATGCGCTCGATGGCGCTGACGGTTTCCTGTACCAGGTCGCGGCCGTCACCGGCAGAGGTGGTGGCGTTGCGCGAGGCCTCGGAGGTGCTCACCGCATTGCGCGCGACTTCCTCGACGGCGCTGGTCATCTCGTTGACGGCGGTGGCGGCTTGTTCGATTTCGTTGTTTTGCTGGGTCAGGCCGCGAGCGCTTTCATCCGTGACCGCGTTCAGTTCTTCCGCGGCGGAAGCCAACTGGGTGGCCGAGCCGGCGATGCGTTGCAAGGTGTCGCGCAGTTTGTCCTGCATCTTCGTCATCGCCGCCAGCAGGCGACCGGCCTCGTCGTTGCCGTCGACCTTGATCGGCCGCGTGAGGTTGCCTTCGGCGATCTCTTCCGCGGCATCCAGGGCCTGGGAAATCGGCACGGTGATGCTGCGGGTCAACAGCCAGGCGAACAACAACGTCAGCGCGGTGGCGATCACCAGCAGGCCCACCACCAGGTCAAAGGCCAGGTTGTACTGGTCTTCGGCTTGTTGGTTGGTGGCCAGGGCCATCTTGTTATTAATCTCCAGCAGGCGCGTGAGTACGGCGTTGACCTGCTCGGAGTTGCTCAGCAATTCGGTGTTGAGCAGGCTGCGCAATTCCTCCATCTGGTTGGCGCGCGACAAGCTCTTCATGCGCTCTTCGATCTGATGGTATTGGCTGAGCAAACGCACGTACTCGTCGTAGGTCGAGCGTTCCTCGCTGCTGTCGATCAGTTTTTCGTAGACACCCTGTGCTGTGCGAATCTGCTGGTTGCGCAGGTCAAAGGCTTCCAGGGTTTTTTGCTGCACATCCGGTTCGCGGTTGGTCAGCAAGCGGTATGACAGCACCCGCAGGCGCAGGGTCAGTTGGGTGAATTCATCAAGGGCGCGAATGCTCGGCACGCTGGACAGGGTGATGTCTTCCGCGGCGCCACGGATCTTGCTCATCTGGTTCAGGGCGAATACACCGAGAAACAACATAAGTGCACCAATCAACGCGAAGCCTAGGAAGGCGCGCGGCGCGATATTCATATTACGAAGAGACATGCTGGAGTCCTGGGGGAGGAGCGCGATCCATGCGGCCATGAGACGGGGTGTGCATCGCGTATCGGCCGTACGACTAAAGTCTAAAGGGGCGTGCGCTTTTGTCGCATCTGACGAGGGGTTGCACCGATTCCGGAACCAGATGGGGTAAATGCAGTCACTAAGGCTCGAAAGTGCGGCCCGGCCCTTAACTATCGGGCTGCGCGCCGGGGATAACCCTGGCATCCGAGGTGAATTTTCTTTATCGTCACCGCCCTTTTAAAAAGCCAGAGAAATCAAAATGTTAGAAGCATCCCTCAGCCAACTGGAACAACTGGTCAGCGACCTGGTACAGCAGAATCAAGACCTGCTGGGCAGCAACGAGGCCCTCAAGGCCGAACTGGCCCGCGCCAAGGATGAGAACGACAGCCTGCAACTGAACCTGATGGAGCAGGAAGAAAAGCACGGTGCCACCGCCGCGCGCATTCAAGCACTGGTTGAACGCGTGAGCGCAGGGCCTGTCAGCGCATGAACCAAGGGATAAAGGTCGTTTCGATTCTCGGAGAGGATTACTCGATCAAGGCACCGGCCGGGGAAGATCAAACCCTGATGCACGCCGTGACGATGCTCAAGGCCTCCCTGGCCACCACCAAGAAAAAGTACCCGACCCTCATCGGTGACAAATTACTGGTGCTGGCCGCGCTGAACCTGTGCGCCGAGCAGATCGAAATGCAGCAGCGTCACCAGCAGGAACTCGACCGTTACCAAGAGCAAGTCAGCGCCACGGTCGAGGTGATTTCGAAGGCGATCGGGCAGCCTTGATACTGCCGTTGAACCGATGGCTGCATGCCAGGCGGTATCTAACCGCAAACTCGGCGATACGCTCCCATCTACCGGGAGCGTATGCCTGCTGAACATGGGCGCGTCGCTTTTGAATGTTCAGCCTTAACCCAGGTAATAGCCGATCGTCAGTCGGCCCCCTGACATAGGGCGATAGTATTTTCGAAGTACCGACGCTGTTTGGTTTGATCTGTCGGTCAAGCGATCGCCAATGGTGATGGAGAACACGTATTCGGGGTTGTGTTCCGTCCCTGGTACTTCCGGGAACGCGCGATCATTTTTAACAGTAAAGACCACTTCGACTTTGCGCGCCGAGGCGGGCTCTGTTGTCGCTTTTTCTGAAAATACGGCTTCGACGGTGTAGCGGTTTTTCTCCTCGCCCACGTCAGGCAGCAGCTTGTATGTTTTGTTGGTGCAAACGTAGGTCTTGTCTACGATCCACTCCTCACCGATTCTGATCAAAACATCTTCCGGCGCATCACCGACATAGCTGGATGTGCCGATGTTTTCTTGTTGAAGCATGATTTTCGTTTTCATTGATGTTGATCCTATGCGTAGTCGCGCTGCAGAAAAAACTGCACTTATCCCGAATACGGCAAGACAACGTTCAGGGCATACGATTCTATCTGCCTCTCGTGTGATCAACACCTGTCAACCTTGACAGGTGCTTAGTACCATTTGTCCTGCATGTTCAGGCAGGTGTCATCCCTGTTCTCCAGCAGGCGCAATTCGTGATGACAACCCGGCACCTCCCACGTCAGGAAATACCGCGCAGCCTGGAGCTTGCCTTTATAGAAGTCGACATCCGCTGCATTGCCCTTGGCCAACCCTTCCTCGGCGCGAATCGCCTGTTCCAGCCAGCGCCAACCGATCACCGTGTGCCCGAATATCTTCAGGTACAGCGCCGAGTTCGCCAGGCTGCTGTTGACCTTGCCTTGGGCGAGATCGGTCAGCAGGCCAATCGTGACGCTTTGCAGGCGGGCCACCAGGTGTTCCAGCGGTTCCCTCAGGGCGGTCAGCGAAGGGTATTTCTGCGCGCGTGCGCCGGTCTCGGCGATCAACCGAATCAACTGTTTTAGACCAGCGCCGCCGTTCTGTGCGAGCTTGCGCCCGAGCAAATCCAGGGACTGGATGCCGTGGGTGCCTTCGTGGATCGGGTTCAGGCGGTTGTCGCGGTAGTACTGTTCCACCGGGTATTCACGGGTGTAACCGTGGCCGCCGAGGATCTGGATCGCCAGCTCGTTGGCCTTCAGGCAGAACTCCGAAGGCCAGGATTTGACGATGGGGGTGAGCAGGTCCAGCAGTTCGTGGGCTTGCCGGCGTTCGATGTCGGTGGCCAGGGTGGTGGTGTCATCGAACAGCCGCGCGGCATATAGGCCCAGGTCGAAGGCGCCTTCGACGTAGGCTTTCTGGGTCAGCAACATGCGCTTGATATCGGCGTGCTGGATGATGGACACCGGTGCAGTGGTCGGGTCCTTGCTGTCCGGCAGGCGGCCTTGGGGGCGTTCGCGGGCGTACTCCAACGAGTAGAGGTAACCGGCGTAGCCAAGCATCACCGCGCCCATGCCCACGCCGATACGTGCTTCGTTCATCATCTGGAACATGCAGCTCAGGCCCTGGTGGGGTTTGCCCACCAGGTAGCCGACGCAGTGGCCGTTATCGCCGAAATTCAGCGCTGTGGACGTGGTGCCGCGCCAACCCATCTTGTGGAACAGCCCGGCCAGCAACACATCGTTGCGCGCCCCCAGGCTGCCGTCGTCGTTGACGAGGAATTTGGGCACGATAAACAGCGAAATGCCCTTCACCCCGGCTGGTGCGTCCGGCAACTTGGCCAACACCATGTGCACAATGTTTTCCGACAGCGGATGGTCGCCGCCGGAGATGAAGATCTTGTTGCCCTTGAGGCGATAGCTGCCGTCGGCCGCAGGCTCCGCGCGGGTTCGGATATCTGATAGGGAGGAGCCGGCATGGGGTTCGGTCAGCGCCATGGTGCCGAAGAAGCGGCCCTCGATCATCGGCTGCAGGAAGCGTTGTTTCTGCTCCTCGGTGCCGAAGCTTTCGATCAGGTTGGCTGCGCCCATGGTCAGGAACGGGTAGGAAGTAGAGGCGGCGTTGGCGGCTTGGAAGTGGGCGAAACAGGCCTGGGACAGCAGGGTGGGCAACTGCATGCCACCGGCTTCGAAACTGCGCGCAGCATTGAGGAAACCGGCTTCCAGAAAGGCATCCACGGCGGGTTTCACTTCTGGAATCAGAATTGCCTTGCCGTCTTCGTAGCGCGGTTCGTTTTCGTCGTTTTTGCGGTTATGCGGCGCGAAGTACTTTTCCGCGATGCTGCGCGCGGTGCTGATCGCGGCGTCGAAGGTTTCGCGGTTGTGTTCGGCAAACCGCTCGCGCTGGGTCAGGCCCTCGGCGTCGAGGACTTCGTACAGCTCGAAAGCCAGATTGCGGGAACTGAGGAGCGTCTCGGACATGGCGGCTTACCTATATGGAGTAGGTCGGAGTCTAAGTGCGCGAATAGAGGCTGGATAGCAAGATTGATTTGGGTGATGAAGAGGCAGAACGCGGGGAGGGGAATTGAAAGGCGATCAAATGTGGGAGGGGGCTTGCCCCGATAGCAGTGTGTCAGTATCCGATGGACTGACTGATACTCCGCTATCGGGGGCAAGCCCCCTCTCACATGTTGACCGTGTTTCGTCAGGGTTAGCCGATGGTCATCAGGCTGGCGTTGCCGCCCGCCGCAGCGGTGTTGACGCTCAACGCTCGCTCGATCACCAGGCGCTCCAGGGCAATCGCCGTTTCCCCTTGGGACAGACCATGCACGCCGACAATCGCCCCGCCACGCTGGGCCACTTGCTGGCACACCGCACGCAGTTGGTCGGAATCGCCGTGGTGCAGGACCGCGTCGAACACCACTTCGTCTTTGGTCCAGTCCGCCACGCGTTTGATCTTCGCCTGAATCTCCTTCGGCAGGCGTGTGAACACGGCTTTGGTCAGGTCAGTTTCCGGCCATACCGCTGAACCGCCAACGGCCAAGACCGCCGCGAACTGGGTCAGCAGGTCGCCTTCGACTTCCGCCAGGCACAACACGTGCTCGCGAGGCAGGATGGCGTAGCTGTTGCGCTCGCCGGTCGGGCCGGCCAGTTGGCGAGTGATACCGCTTTGCGATTGCGCGGCGAACTGCGTGCACAGGGCGCTCAGTTCGCTGAACTTATTGCTGTCGGCCCAGGTTTTCAGGGCGTTCAGCGGTTGGCTCATGGCGTCGCGCAGGCGCACATCGGGTGCAGTCAGCTTGTCGCCGCGTACGAAGGATTGCTCGATGGCGTCCGTAGGACGGGTCGACAGCAGGCGATACAGGTACAACGGGCCACCGGCTTTCGGGCCGGTCCCCGACAGGCCTTCGCCGCCGAATGGCTGTACGCCGACCACGGCCCCGACGATGTTGCGGTTCACATAGACGTTACCGGCATTGACGTTGTCGATCACCTTGGCGATGGTCTCGTCGATGCGGGTATGCACACCCAGGGTCAGACCGTAGCCGGAGGCGTTGATCTGGCCGATGAGCTGGTCGATTTCTTTGCGCTTGTAGCGCACCACGTGCAGTACCGGGCCGAAGATTTCCCGTTGCAGCTCGTCGAAGCTTTCCAGCTCGATCAGGGTCGGCATCACGAAGGTGCCACGCTTGATCTCTTCGCCATCGGCAATCGCCACTTGGTACACATTGCGGCCTTTGTCGCGCATGGCCTGGATATGTTTCTCGATGCCGGCCTTGGCTTCGGCGTCGATCACCGGGCCGATATCCACCGACAGGCGCTCCGGGTTGCCCAGGCGGCATTCCGCCATGGCGCCCTTGAGCATTTCGATCACGCGGTCTGCCGAATCTTCCTGCAGGCACAGGACGCGCAGGGCCGAGCAACGCTGGCCGGCGCTATCAAACGCGGACGACACCACATCGATGACCACTTGTTCGGTCAGCGCCGAGGAGTCGACGATCATTGCGTTCTGGCCGCCGGTTTCGGCGATCAGCGGGATCGGACGACCCTGGGCATCCAGGCGCCCGGCGACGCTGCGTTGCAGCAGGCGCGCGACTTCGGTGGAACCGGTGAACATCACGCCTTTGACGCGATCATCACCGACCAGGCGTGCCCCCACACTTTCACCCTGGCCTGGCAGCAGTTGCAGCACGCCTTCCGGGATACCGGCTTCGAGCAGGATGCGCACGGCTTGGGCGGCAACCAGTGGGGTCTGTTCGGCAGGCTTGGCCAGCACCGGGTTACCGGCGGCCAGTGCCGCGGCGACTTGGCCGCTGAAGATCGCCAATGGGAAGTTCCATGGGCTGATGCAGACCACCGGGCCCAACGGGCGGTGGGCATCGTTGGTGAAGTCGTTGCGCGCCTGTACCGCGTAGTAGCGCAGGAAGTCCACGGCTTCACGCACTTCGGCGATGGCGTTGGCGAAGGTCTTGCCGGCTTCGCGTGCCAGCAGGCCCATCAGTGGCTGGATCTCGCCTTCCATCAGGTCGGCGGCCCGTTCCAGGATCGCGGCGCGCTCGGCGGGCGGGGTGGCCTGCCAGATCGGGCCGGCGTTGATGGCACACTGGATCGCGTTATCGACGTCTTCGACGGTGGCTTCCTGTACGTGGCCGACCACATCGCGCAGGTCGGACGGGTTCAATACCGCTGCCGCTGCTTGATTGCTGGCGGCGCATCCGAGCATCGGCGCGGCTTTCCAGTCGTTGTGCGCAGTGGCCAGCAGGGCGCAGGAGAGCGACGCCAAGCGGTGTTCGTTGGCCAGGTCGATACCGGCCGAGTTGGCGCGGTCGCTGCCGTACAGGTCACGCGGCAGCGGGATACGCGGGTGCGGCAGGCCGAAGCCGCCTTCCAGCGTCGCCATCTGCTCGATGCTGGCCACTGGGTCGGCCACCAGCTCCTGAATCGAGATCGATTGGTCGGCGATACGGTTGACGAACGAGGTGTTGGCGCCGTTTTCCAGCAGGCGGCGTACCAGGTAGGCCAGCAGTGTTTCGTGGGTGCCGACCGGTGCATAGACGCGGCACGGACGGTTCAGCTTGCCTTCCGACACCTTGCCCACGACCTGTTCGTACAGGGGTTCACCCATGCCATGCAGGCATTGGAACTCGTACTGGCCGGGGTAATAGTTCTGACCGGCGATATGGTAGATGGCCGACAGCGTATGGGCGTTGTGTGTGGCGAACTGAGGGTAGATGGCTTCCGGCACCGACAGCAGTTTGCGTGCGCAGGCAATGTAGGAAACGTCGGTGTACACCTTGCGTGTGTATACCGGGTAGCCTTCCAGGCCTTCGACCTGGGCTCGCTTGATTTCGCTGTCCCAGTAAGCGCCTTTCACCAGGCGGATCATCAGGCGATGGCGGCTGCGGCGCGCCAGGTCGATGACGTAGTCGATCACATACGGGCAGCGCTTCTGGTACGCCTGGATCACGAAACCGATGCCGTTCCAGCCGGTCAGTTGCGGCTCGAAGCACAGGCGTTCGAGCAGGTCCAGGGACAGCTCCAGGCGGTCGGCTTCCTCGGCGTCGATGTTCAGGCCGATATCGTATTGCTTGGCCAGCAGGGTCAGGGACAGCAGGCGCGGGTACAGCTCGTCCATCACGCGTTCGTACTGCGCGCGGCTGTAGCGCGGGTGCAGTGCCGACAACTTGATGGAGATGCCCGGGCCTTCATAAATCCCGCGACCATGGGACGCTTTGCCGATGGAATGAATGGCTTGTTCGTACGACGCGAGGTATTTCTGCGCATCGTGTTCGGTCAGTGCGGCTTCACCGAGCATGTCATAGGAATAGCGGAAACCCTTGGCTTCGAACTTGCTCGCATTGGCCAGGGCTTCGGCGATGGTTTCGCCGGTGACGAATTGTTCGCCCATCAGGCGCATGGCCATGTCGACGCCCTTGCGGATCATCGGCTCGCCGCTCTTGCCGATGATGCGGCTCAGGGACGAGGTGAGGCCGGCTTCGTTGTGGGTGGCGACCAGTTTCCCGGTCAGCAGCAAGCCCCAGGTGGCGGCATTGACGAACAGCGACGGGCTGTTGCCCAGGTGCGGCTGCCAGTTGCCGGTGCTGATCTTGTCGCGGATCAGCGCGTCACGCGTGCCTTTGTCCGGGATACGCAGCAGCGCTTCGGCCAGGCACATCAGTGCCACGCCTTCCTGGGATGACAGGGAAAATTCCTGCAACAGACCCTGGACAATGCCGGCACGGCCGCCGGCGCTCTTCTGGTTGCGCAGTTTTTCGGCAATCGAAGCGGCCAGCTTGTTGGTGGCTTCGGCCATCTGCACTGGCAGGCGAGCCTGCTCGATGAGCATCGGCACCACTTCTGGTTCGGGGCGACGGTAAGCGGCGGTGATCGAGGCGCGCAGTACCGATTGCGGCAGGATGCTCTCGGCGAACTCCAGGAAGCATTGGTGGGCGTGGTCGGCCTGAACCTCACCGGCATCATCGGCATCCTTGCTGCTCAAGCCATTGAGCTCGGTCAGGGTTGCACCACCCTCGAGTTTCTCCAGGTAATTGAAAATCGCCTGCTTGATCAGCCAGTGCGGCGTGCGATCAATGGAGGTCGCGGCGGCCTTCAGGCGCTCGCGGGTCGGGTCGTCGAGTTTGACCCCAAGGGTGGTCGTAGCCATTTTCTTATCCTCATGGGTGCCACTACCGAGTGGCATCAGCTGGCGGCAAGATTAGCTTTGCGCATGAAGAGGTGCAACCGGGTGCAACCCTTTTTGTTCAGGAAATTTTCGATGCTTCATCGGAAAAAAACCGGCCTTCGACGGAATCGGCTTGGTATTGGTGCATTTGCTTCTGAGATCGGCTGTTCTTGCTCCGAAAAGGAGCAAAAACACGCTGTTTTCTCGAATTTACACCTGGGTGCAACTTATTCCCCAGAAACTGGTTGCACCTTATTTGCTTTGTTGAATAGCATTCGCGCCCAAGGTGCAACCGCCTTCAGGGTTCGGTTCATCGGCTGGCGGCTTTCCTGGGGAAACGCCAGTCATAAATGCACGGCACGCCGGTTCGTCTACCCCACTATCCACGGGTGGCCGTCCGACAGACCGTCGCTACATAAAAACAAAGCCAGGGCGTCACTCTAATGAGCGTTAGCAATCCCACCCTGATCACGTTTGTGATCTACATCGCAGCAATGGTACTGATCGGCCTCATGGCCTATCGCTCCACCAACAACCTTTCCGATTACATCCTGGGCGGCCGCAGCCTCGGTAGCGTGGTGACGGCCTTGTCGGCCGGAGCTTCCGACATGAGTGGCTGGTTGTTGATGGGCTTGCCGGGCGCAATCTACATGTCCGGCCTGTCGGAAAGCTGGATCGCCATCGGCCTGATCGTCGGTGCCTACCTCAACTGGCTGTTCGTGGCCGGTCGCCTGCGGGTACAGACCGAACATAACGGCGACGCCTTGACCCTGCCGGACTACTTCTCCAGCCGTTTCGAAGACAAGAGTGGCCTGCTGCGGATCATCTCCGCGGTGGTGATCCTGGTGTTCTTCACCATCTATTGCGCCTCCGGCATCGTGGCCGGTGCCCGTCTGTTCGAAAGCACCTTTGGGATGTCCTACGAGACGGCCTTGTGGGCGGGTGCTGCGGCGACGATTGCCTACACCTTCGTCGGTGGTTTCCTGGCGGTGAGCTGGACCGACACCGTACAAGCCACCCTGATGATCTTCGCGCTGATCCTGACGCCGATCATCGTGCTGTTGGCCACCGGTGGCGTCGATACCACCTTCCTGGCGATCGAAGCGAAGAACCCCGACAACTTCAACATGCTGAAAAACACCACCTTCATCGGCGTCATTTCGCTGATGGGCTGGGGCCTGGGTTATTTCGGCCAGCCGCATATCCTCGCGCGTTTCATGGCGGCGGACTCGGTGAAGTCGATCGCCAACGCACGACGCATCTCCATGACCTGGATGATCCTGTGCCTGGGCGGCACCGTCGCCGTAGGCTTCTTCGGTATTGCTTACTTCTCGGCGCACCCGGAAGTGGCCGGCCCGGTCAATGAGAACCACGAGCGTGTGTTCATCGAGCTGGCCAAGCTGCTGTTCAACCCCTGGATCGCGGGTGTGCTGCTGTCAGCCATCCTGGCGGCGGTGATGAGTACCCTGAGCTGCCAGTTGCTGGTGTGCTCCAGCGCCCTGACCGAAGACTTCTACAAGACTTTCCTGCGCAAGAACGCCTCCCAGGTTGAACTGGTGTGGGTCGGTCGCGCCATGGTGCTGCTGGTGGCCTTGATCGCCATCGCCATGGCCGCCAACCCGAACAACCGTGTCCTCGGCCTGGTCAGTTATGCCTGGGCCGGTTTCGGTGCGGCATTCGGCCCTGTGGTGCTGATCTCGGTGATCTGGAAACACATGACCCGTAACGGCGCACTGGCCGGTATCCTGGTCGGCGCGATTACGGTGATCGTGTGGAAGCATTTCGCGTTACTGGGCCTGTACGAAATCATTCCAGGCTTCATCTTTGCCAGCCTGGCGATCTACATCGTCAGCAAGCTGGGCGCACCGACTGCCGGTATGGTCGAGCGTTTTGATGCAGCGGAAAAAGACTACAACCTCAACAAGTAATTCGCCGAGTGCTGAGCACTCGTTGAGTTGAGAAAGGCCCGCCTCCTTCGGATGGCGGGCCTTTTTTTGGCCTGCGATTCGTTCGGCTCTAAGAAAACCCAGACGCTCAGTTGTAGGGATTTACTGATTTGCCTGAAGCATGCCCAGTGGGGTGTGGGGCTGGTGCAAAATCGCTCGCCCACCCTTTGCAGAGAAACACCGGATGTTCGCTCCTGCCAATCAAAGTGCCTTCACCCTGACCCTGGATGGGGTTGCCAGTGATCTCAAGGTCTACAGCTTCAAAGGCCAGGAAACCCTGAGCCAGCCCTATTGCTTTGATCTTGAAGTGGTGGGCGAGCAGCCGGACCTTGACTTGGAAAGCCTGATGCATCGCGAGGCGTTTCTGGGGTTCGCCCCCCAGGGCCACGGTATCCATGGCCTGGTTTATCTCGCCGCCCAAGGCGACGCCGGCCGGCGCCTGACCCGCTATCAGTTGCGCCTGGTGCCGCAGCTGGCTTACCTGCAACACAGCAGTCATCAACGTATTTTCCAGGGTAAGACGGTGCCGCAGATCATTTCGCTGGTGCTGGAAGGGCAGGGGTGCCAGGGCGATACCTTCGAGTTTCGCCTGAGTGGCAAATACCCTGAGCGGGAGTATTGCGTGCAGTTTGATGAAACCGATCTGGCGTTCGTACAACGCTTGTGCGCCGAGGTGGGTATTCACTATCACTTCCAGCATTCGCCGGACAGGCACTTGCTGGTGTTTGGTGACGACCAGACGGTATTTGCCCAGGCCGAGCAGGCCACGCCCTATCACCCCGGTTCGGGAATGGTGGCGGATACGCCGGCGATCAAGCGCTTTACCGTAAGAGTCCAGGCGCGCACCACGGCGGTCAGCCTGCGCGACTACGACTTTTCCAAGCCGAATGTGACATTGGAAAGTGCGGTGGCCGGGGAGCAGTTCCCACGCCTTGAAGAGCAGCGCTATCCGGGCCGCTTCAGCGACCGTTCCCATGGCAAGTACCTCGCGCAGCGCGCCTTGGAACGTCACCGCTGTGATCATCGCCTGGCTCATGGCAGCAGCGATCAGTCGGCCATGCTCTGTGGTCAGTTTCTACGGCTCGCCGGTCACCCCCGTGAGGAGTGGAATGATTTGTGGCTGGTGACGGCCGTTACCCACGAGGGGTTGCAGCCCCAGGTGCTGGAGGACTCGGTGACGCAAGTGCCGGGCGCTGAGTTTCGCCAGGGCTATCGCAACGACTTTGTCGCCGCCCCCTGGGATGTCACGTTTCGTCCACCTTTGCCGCAGGCTCGTACGTTGGTCGCCGGTTACCAGAATGCCGTGGTGACCGGCCCCGGTGGCAGCGAGGTCCATTGTGACGCCTTGGGGCGGGTCAAGGTGCAAATGGCGTGGGACCGCGCCGGGCAGCACGACGAACACTCCAGTTGCTGGCTGCGGGTGGCCAGTGGTTGGGCCCATCAGCGCTATGGTTCGATGTTGATCCCGCGGGTCGGCATGGAGGTGTTGGTCGGGTTCGTCAATGGTGACGTCGACATGCCGATGGTGATGGGCTGCGTGCCCAATGCGGTGACGCCCGTGCCGCTGACGTTGCCGGCTGACAAGACCCGCAGCATCTTCCGCAGCCAGAGCAGCCCCGGTGGGGGTGGGTACAACGAGCTGTGCATCGAGGACCGCAAAGGTGCCGAGGAAATCTACCTGCGCGCCGAGCGTGACTGGCGCCAGCAGGTGCTGCACGACTTCCGTCTGCAGGCCGGCCAGGACATGGCGTTCAACGCGGGGCAGCGGGTTACGGTGGACGCAGCGGGAAGTATCACGCTGCAGGCGGGAGGGCATTCGATCACGGTATCGGCGGCGGGGATTTTCAGCAGTGCGCCGATTCAACTCAGTGCCGCGCCGGCGAGTGTGCCCGCGGTTCCCCCGGTGTTGCTGGGCATGGCGCAGGTACTCAATTTCAAGCGCAGCGCACCATTTTGCGCGGAGTGTGAGCGATGCAAGAACGGCGTCTGCACCACGACCCATGGCGGTGCCCTGTGATTGCCCCCCGCGAATGGCTGAAGCGTGACCCCCTGCAGCCAGGGGAGCAATTGTTTGCCGTGTTGGGCAGCGCCAGCGATTATTGCCCCGTTGCAGCCTGGCGCGAGTCGGGAGAGCAACCCCCAGAGGCGATCTGGGCTGGAACCGAATACGCTCAATGGGAACCGGTGATGCCCCATGCCGCAGTGGTTGCCGTGGACAGCGCATTTCTGGATTGGGCGGCTGAGTGCGAGGGCCGCGATTGGGGCTGGTTGGCGGTGTCCACCTGTCCGTTACCCACCGTCGTGGCGCATTTGCGCAGCCTGACCAAAGTGCTGATGCCGGATGGGCAAGCAGTGTTCTTCCGCTTTTGGGACGGGACTTACCTGCTGCCGATGCTGCAAGCGATGGGTTCGGAGGCGAAGGCGATGTTGCCGGTGTTTCATCGTTACTGGATCAACGGTGAGCTGCATGCGCTGGCAAGCAGCGGAGCAGGGCCGGCCAAAAGCAGCCCGTGGTGGGCGATGTCGGAGGCAGTACTCCAGGCCCTGGCCGATCACTCCAGCGTCACCCAGGTGGAAAACCTGCTGCAATGGCTGGAGGAGGAGCGGCCCGATTTGCATGGGGCCTTTGCGGCTGCGACCTTGAGGCACAAGGTCGCCTATTTCGTGCGTATGCCGCACGCAACCCCGGCGGCACTGGCCGATTACCTGGCCTTAGAGTCGGGCTGACGCCAGCGCCTGTTGCAAATCATCGATCAGGTCTTCGATCGCCTCGATGCCCACTGACAACCGAATCATTTCTGGCTTCACGCCGGCCTTGGCCTGTTCCTGTTCGTTCATCTGTCGATGGGTGGTGGAGGCCGGATGGCAGGCCAGGGACTTGGCATCGCCGATATTGACCAGACGCTTGAAGATTTGCAGCGCATCGTAGAAGCGCACGCCGGCGTCGTAGCCGCCCTTCAAGCCGAAGGACAGGATCGCCGACGGCTTGCCCTGCATGTATTTCTGCGCCAGGGCGTAGTGCGGGTGGTCCGGCAGCCCGGCATAGCTGACCCATTCGACCTCGACGTGGTGTTGCAGGAACTGTGCGATCTTCAGGGCGTTCTCGGTGTGGCGTTCCATACGCAGGGCGAGGGTCTCCAGGCCTTGCAGCAACAGAAAGGCATTCATGGGGGCGAGCGCCGCGCCGGTATTGCGCAGGGGCACGGTGCGCGCGCGGGCGATAAAGGCGGCAGGGCCGAATTTCTCGGTGTAGACCACACCGTGGTAAGCCGGCTCGGGCTGGTTGAGGCCGGGGAATTTTTCCGGGTATTTCGTCCACGGGAACGTGCCACTGTCGACGATCACGCCGCCGAGGGAATTGCCATGCCCGCCGACATACTTGGTCACTGAGTGCACGACGATATCGGCGCCGAACTGGATCGGCTTGCACAGGATCGGCGTGGCCACGGTGTTGTCCACCATCAGCGGCACGCCGCGGGCGTGGGCGACGTTGGCCAGGGCTTCGAGGTCGATGATATTACCCGCCGGGTTGCCGATGCTTTCGCAGTACACCAGCTTGGTATTGTCATCGATCAGCTCGGCGATGGCTTCGGCAGAGTCGTTGCGTGCGAAGCGCACGTCGACGCCAAAGCTCGGTAGCAGGTGGGCGAACAGGGTGTAGGTGCCGCCATAGAGTTGCGGGGTGGTGACGATATTGTCGCCGGCACGGGTCAGGGTCTGGATCGCATAGTGGATTGCCGCGCTGCCGGCGGAGACCGCCAGGGCGGCGATGCCGCCTTCCAGTGCGGCCATGCGCTGCTCCAGTACATCGTTGGTCGGGTTCATGATCCGCGTGTAGATGTTGCCGGGCACATCCAGGTTGAACAGGTCGGCGCCATGCTGGGCGTTATCGAATTCAAAGGCGACGTTCTGGTAGATCGGTACGGCAACGGCCTTGGTGGTCGGGTCCGATTTGAAACCGTGGTGCAGTGCGAGGGTGGCGTCTTTCATAATTGTTATTGACCTCCTTGGAGAGTGGGCGCTGGCTTGCCGGTGATGGCCCCATCGCGCAGTGCAGGTAATACCGCGTCGCTTACATCATGGGCAAGCCCGCACAGCCTGTAGGGATTAGATTGTTTTCAGCGGTCGTCCTGTATTTGCGGCATAAGCACCGCCTGGCATGCGGCCCTGCACCTTTGCCCCGGTAGAAGGTAAACTTCGCCCCCTGCGCAGGAGCAACCATGAATTATCGTCACGCCTTTCACGCCGGCAACCATGCCGATGTCTTCAAACACCTGACCTTGACCCGCCTCATCGCCCTGATGTCGCGCAAGGAGCAGCCGTTCGCCTATCTCGACACCCATGCCGGCATTGGCCTGTACGACTTGCAGGGCGACCAGGCCAACCGCACGGGTGAGTACCTGGAAGGCATCGCCCGGCTGTGGGGCGAGAGCGACCTGCCGCCGCTGACCGCCGATTACATGCGCGTACTGCACGAGATGAACCCGGACGGCCAGTTGCGCTACTACCCCGGCTCGCCCGAGCTGGCCCGCCGCCTGACACGGCCCCAGGACCGTGTGCTGCTCAATGAAAAGCACCCGGAAGACGGCGTGTTACTCAAGGACAACATGAAGGGTGATCGTCGGGTCAAGGTGCACTTGGGCGAGGGCTGGCACGTGCCGCGAGCCCTGTTGCCGGTGCCGGAGAAACGCGCGTTGATGCTGATCGACCCGCCGTTCGAACAACTCGATGAGATGCAGCGCTGCGCGGCGTCCCTCAAGGAAGCGGTGGGCCGCATGCGCCAGACGGTCGCGGCGATCTGGTATCCGGTAAAGGACCAGCGCATGTTGCGCCGCTTCTACCAGGACCTGGCCGGCACCGGTGCACCGAAGTTACTGCGTGTGGAGTTGCTCGTGCATCCGCTGGACACCCCCAACACCCTGACCGGCTCGGGCCTGGCGATCGCCAACCCGCCGTGGGGCCTGGAGGAGGAGTTGCGTGAGCTGCTGCCGTGGCTGTCCAAGAAGCTGGGCCAGACCCAGGGTGGGTGGCAGATGGATTGGCTTATTGCCGAGTAACCACGTCTGGCGCTAAACCAATGTGGGAGGGGGCTTGCCCCCGATTGTGGTATGTCAGTTACAGATGTACCGACTGACGCTCCGCTATCGGGGGCAAGCCCCCTCCCACATTTTGATTCATGTTGATCTTAGATCGGGCAGGTCACGCCGGTACCGCCAATCCCGCAGTAGCCCTGCGGGTTCTTCGCCAGATACTGTTGGTGATAGGCCTCGGCGAAGTACACCGTCGGTGCTTCGTCGATTTCCGTGGTGATAGTGCCCAGGCCCGCTTTGGTCAGTTCGGCCTGATAGGCCTCGGCACTGGCCTTCGCTGCCGCCAGCTGTTCAGGCGTAGTGGCATAGATCACCGAGCGGTATTGGCTGCCGATGTCATTGCCCTGGCGCATGCCCTGGGTCGGGTTATGCAGTTCCCAGAACATCTTCAGCAGGTCTTCGTATTTGACCTTGGCCTGGTCGTATACCACCAGCACCACTTCGCTGTGGCCGGTCAGGCCCGAGCAGACTTCTTCGTAGGTCGGGTTCGGTGTGAAGCCGCCGGCGTAGCCGACCACGGTACTGACCACGCCGTCGCGCTGCCAGAACTTGCGTTCCGCGCCCCAGAAACAACCCAGGCCGAAGATTGCGAAACCGACGTCGTCGAGGAATGGGCCCAGCAGTGGGTTGCCGTTGACGAAGTGCGTCTCTGGCAGCGCCATCGGGGTTTCACGGCCAGGCAAAGCTTGTTCTTGAGTAGGAAGCACGTTTTTGTTCACCAGAATTTCCGAGCGCAAGACCATGATCAGTCCTCTCAGTCAGATTGAGTTAGGTAAAAATTCAGACCGCCAGTGTGCCCGAGTGTTACCGCGCTGTCAGGCGATTGGCCCGCGCGGGTAGCGTTTAAGCTTCTCGAGCAGTTCTGAGCCGGGGATGGGCCGGTCGAACAGGTAGCCTTGGCCGACGTCGCAACGATGCCGACGCAGGAATGCCAATTGTTCGGAGGTCTCAATGCCCTCGGCCACGACCTTGAGCTTGAGGTTGTGGGCCATGGCGATCACGGCCGAGGTGATTTCCATGTCGTCCTGGTTGTCCGGGATCTCGTGGATAAAGCTGCGATCGATCTTAATGATGTCGATGGGGAATTTTTTCAAGTAGCTGAGCGACGAGTAGCCGGTGCCGAAATCGTCCATCGCCAGGGTCAGGCCGAAGCTTTTCAGTTGGTCCAGTTGCAGGCGCGTGTCCTCGGTGGCTTCCAGCAGCAAGCCTTCGGTCAGTTCCAGTTCCAGCAGGTTGGCTGGCAGCTCTTCTTCCTTGAGGATCGCGGCAATCGAGGCTACCAGGTCCGGGTCGGAAAACTGTTTGGGCGACAGGTTGATCGCCACCTGCAAGTTGCCCATGCCGGCGGCGCTGAGTCGTTTGCTCATGCGGCATGCCTGGCGCGCGATCCATTTGCCGATGGGGATGATCAGCCCGGTCTCTTCTGCCACGCTGATGAACTGGTCGGGGCGGATCATGCCCTTTTCCGGGTGGTTCCAGCGCAACAACGCTTCCATACCCAGCAAGCGACCGCTGCGCAGGCACAGCTTGGGCTGGTAGAACACATCCAGCTCGTTCTGGGTCAGGGCGCGGCGCAGGTTGTTTTCCACGAACAGCTTGTAGCTGGCCTCGGCATTCAGCGCCTCGGTAAACACCTGCACCTGGTGTTTGCCGTTGGCCTTGGCCTTGTGCAGCGCCAGGCCGGCGTTACGCATCAGGGTTTGCGGGTCGCGCCCATGTAGCGGCGCACAGGCCAGGCCTACGGAGCCGGTGACGCTGATTAATTGGTTGTCGACGAACATCGGTTTGTCGAGGGTCGCCAACAACTGGCTGGCGACCTGCTGGCCACTCTCCAGGTCAGTGTCGTCGAGCAGTACCGCAAATTCGTTGCTGGCGAAGCGTGCCAGGCTGCCGCCGGCGCTGAGGCTGTTACGCAGGCGGCGGGCCAGGCTGATCAACAGTTTGTCGCCAGTCTGGTGGCCGAGGCTGTCGTTGATCCGCTTGAAGTTGTCGATGTCCACCAGCAGCAGGCTGATCGGGCTGTCGCTGTCGCGGGCAAAGCGCTCGTCGAGGTTGCGGATAAACGCTGGACGGTTACCCAGGTTAGTCAGGTTGTCGGTATAGGCCAGGCGCTCGATACGCTGCTGGGCAAGCTTGGTCTGGGTGATGTCTTCGTAGATGCCGATGTAGTGGGTCAGTTCACGGTTGTCGCCGTAGACCTTGGAGATCGACAACTGGCCCCAGTAGGGTTCCAGGTTCTTGCGTCGGCTCTTGAACTCGCCCTGCCAGCTGTTGCTCTGGGCCAGGCTGGAAGGGGCGTCGAACAGCAGCTCGCTGAGGTTCTCCAGCGCCGGCAATTGTGCCAGGCGGTGGCCGTGGACTTCTTCGGTGCTGTACTGGGTGATCGCGGTAAAGCTGGGGTTGACGTACTCCACCACGCCATCGCAATTGACCAGCAGGAAGGCGTTGGCGCTTTGTTCCACCGCGCGCTGGAACAGGTGCAAGGCGCTGGTGGCGGTGCGGCGGTTGTGGTTGTTGATGACCTGGGCGAACTGGTCGGCCAGCTCGCCGGCAAAGGCGATCTCGTCGGACTGCCAGGCCCGCGGGCTGCCGGTCTGCTCCAGGCACAACACGCCAACCACCTGGCCATCCACCCGGATGCTCGCGTCGAGCATGGCGTACACATCCTTGGCCCGCAGGGATTCGGCCATCTCCCGGGTCCGCGGGTCGCGCATGGCATTGGTGGCATCGATGGCCCGGCTGGTTTGCAGGGCTTCCAGGTAGTCCGGAAAGCCACTGGCATCGATCGGCTCGGGCAAATGGTACTGCTGATCAGCGTGGCGGTACGCCGAGATCGGTACCAGGCGCTGGCCTTCGAGGTTCCAGATACTGGCGCAACCGATCTGGTAGATATCGCAGGCGCTACGGGTGATCAGCTCGGCGGCTTCCTGCAGCGAATTATTCGTGGTGTAGCGCTGGCGGGCCAGCAGCAGGATCAGCTCCTGCTGGGCGCGCACCCGCTCCAGGTGTTGCAATTGCTCCTGTTGCGCACGCTGGTTGAGTTCCAGCGCAATCTGCAGGCGGCTGTTCTGGCTTTCCAGGTCCGTTGTCGGGGCATCGGAAGGCGGGGCGTTGAAGAGGCCGTCGACCACCATCAGGTAGCCACGCAGCAGGTGACGATTGTGCTGTTTGTAGGCTTCTCCCATTTCCAGCACGCTCAGCGGGCCATTGCTGGTGTGCAAGGTGTAGCGCACCAGATAGTGGGGGCTCTGGGCCAGTTGCTGCTGGATGGCGTCATGCAGCTGATAGCGCGCCTGTGGCTCCATCAGGCTGGCGTACGGAGAACCGATCAGGGCGCACAGCTCCACCGCCGGCAGGCCGAATTGGCGCTCGCAATTGGGGTCCAGGTACAGCAGGGCCCAGCTTGCCTCATTAAGCCGCTCGAAACGCAGCATACCGAGGCGCGAAGGCACCGGTAATTGCGTCACTACCTCGGCCGCCGTACGGGCGACATCGGGTTGGCTTTTCATGGGGGAAGCTCACTTGAAAAAACGCACTCGGCGCCGGGCTCGCGCCCTCTTTACTGTTGCCTGCGGCAAGGTTGCATCATGCAGCACAGGCTGACAAGAGAGGATGAAGGCTAAGTGCTATATGTGTGTTATCGGCTGCGTGGAGGATTTCTGCAATCGGGGGGATGGGTGGTGTACAACCCTGTTTCCCCCGTCCAACAATTGCCCAAAAAAAAGCCCCGCCAAGTGGCGGGGTTGAGGTACGAGCGTGGCGCTCGGAAAACGGTGCAACCAGGCCTCCCGGGGTGAACGGGAGGCCTGTGGAGGCTTACAGCAAGATGGTACGGATGTCGTTCAACAGCTGGCTCAGGCGCTGGGTGAAGCGCGCAGCGGCCGCGCCGTTGATCACACGGTGATCGTAGGACAACGACAGTGGCAGCATCAGCTTCGGCTGGAACGCTTTACCATCCCAGACAGGCTGGATAGTGGCCTTGGACACGCCCAGGATCGCCACTTCCGGCGCGTTGACGATTGGCGTGAAGCCAGTGCCGCCAATGTGACCGAGGCTGGAGATGGTGAAGCAAGCGCCTTGCATGTCGTCGGCGGTGAGCTTTTTGTCGCGGGCCTTGGCCGCCAGCGCAGCAGCCTCGGCCGCAAGTTGCAGCAGGCTCTTCTGGTCGACGTTCTTGATGACCGGTACCAGCAGGCCATCCGGGGTGTCGACCGCAAAGCCGATATGCACGTACTTCTTGCGAATGATCGCCTTGCCGCTTGGGGCCAGCGAACTGTTGAAGTCCGGCAGCTCCTTGAGCAGGTGCGCGCAGGCCTTGAGCAGCAGTGGCAGCACGGTCAGTTTTACACCAGCCTTCTCGGCCACGGCTTTCTGCGCAACGCGGAAAGCTTCGAGGTCGGTGATGTCAGCCTGGTCGAACTGGGTCACGTGCGGGATGTTCAGCCAGCTGCGGTGCAGGCTCGACGCGCCGATCTGCATCAGGCGGGTCATCGGCACTTCTTCGGTCTCGCCGAAGCGGCTGAAGTCCACGACCGGGATCGGTGGAATGCCCGCGCCGCCAGTAGCAGTGCCGGCAGCCGGAGCTTCCTTGGCTTTCTGCATCATGGCCTTGACGTAGACCTGCACGTCTTCCTTCAGCACCCGACCGTGTGGGCCGGTGGCCGATACGGCGCTCAGCTCGACGCCGAATTCACGCGCCAGTTGGCGAACCGCCGGGCCTGCGTGGACCTTGGCACCGCTTGGCGCAGGTGCGGCAGCCGCCGGGGCCGGAGCGGCCTCGGCTTTTGCAGCAGGTGCAGGTGCAGGTGCAGGGGCGGCGGCGGCCGGAGCGGCTTCAGCCTTGGCGGCCGGGGCGGCAGCGGGTGCTGGAGCCGCAGCCGGTGCAGCGCCTTGGACTTTCAGCTTAAGGATGAAGTCGCCAGTGCCGACTTCGTCTTCCAGCTTGACCGCGATGCTTTCCACCACGCCGGCAGCCGGCGATGGGATTTCCATCGAGGCCTTGTCGGACTCCAGGGTGATCAGCGACTGGTCGGCTTCGACGGTGTCGCCGACCTTGACCAGCAGCTCGATGATCTTGGCCTTGCCCGACGAGCCGATGTCTGGAACATGAATGTCCTGGACAGTGGCGGCGGCAGGTGCAGCCGCAGCCGCCGGGGCTGCAGGAGCCTCGGCAGCCGCCGGTTTTTCAGCGGGGGCCGGTGCAGCAGCGGCAGCAGGAGCCGCTGCCGCAGGGGCCGCATCGGCGGCGCCTTCGATTTCCAGCTCCAGCAGTTCGTCGCCTTCTTTAAGGCGGTCGCCCAGCTTCACTTTCAGGCTCTTGACCACGCCGGCCTTGGGAGCAGGGATTTCCATGCTCGCCTTGTCCGATTCCAGGGTCAGGATGCTCTGGTCGGCTTCGACGGTGTCGCCGACCTTCACAAACAGCTCGATTACTTCACCTTCACCGCTGCCGATGTCAGGTACGCGAATGAGTTCGCTCACAAAAAGTCTCCTCAGCAGTCCAGTGGGTTGCGTTTTTCCGGGTTGATCCCGAACTTGACGATAGCGTCAGCCACCACCTTAGGTTCGATCTCACCACGGTCAGCCAAGGCTTCCAGGGCTGCCAACACCACGAAATGACGGTCGACTTCGAAGAAGTGACGCAGCTTCTTGCGGCTGTCACTGCGGCCGAAACCGTCGGTGCCCAGGACTTTGAATTCCTTGGACGGGACCCACTGGCGAATTTGTTCAGCAAACAGCTTCATGTAGTCGGTGGAGGCAATGACAGGGCCCTTACGGCCGGTCAGGCACTCTTCGACATAGCTCTGCGCAGGCTTCTGGCCTGGGTGCAGGCGGTTGTTGCGCTCGACGGCCAGGCCATCGCGACGCAGTTCGTTGAAGCTGGTCACGCTCCATACGTCGGCGCCGACGTTGAACTCGTCACGCAGGATCTTCGCCGCTTCACGCACTTCGCGCAGGATGGTGCCGGAGCCCATCAGTTGCACGTGGTGTGCCGCTTCCTTGGTGTCTTCTTCGAGCAAGTACATGCCCTTGATGATGCCTTCCTCCACGCCGGCCGGCATGGCTGGTTGCTGGTAGGATTCGTTCATCACGGTGATGTAGTAGAAAACGTCCTGCTGCTCTTCGGTCATCTTCTTCATGCCGTCCTGGATGATCACCGCCAGCTCATAGCCGTAGGTTGGATCAAAGGTGCGGCAGTTCGGGATGGTGGCAGCCAGGATGTGGCTGTGACCGTCTTCGTGTTGCAGGCCTTCGCCGTTCAGCGTGGTACGGCCGGCGGTACCGCCGATCAGGAAACCACGGGTACGGCTGTCGCCGGCAGCCCAGGCCAGGTCGCCGATACGCTGGAAGCCGAACATCGAGTAGAAGATGTAGAACGGCAGCATTGGCTGGTTGTGGCTGGAGTACGAAGTACCGGCAGCGATGAAGGAGCTCATGGCGCCCGCTTCGTTGATGCCTTCTTCGAGGATCTGGCCCTTCTTGTCTTCCTTGTAGAACATCACCTGGTCTTTATCGACTGGCTCGTAGAGCTGGCCGACGGAGGAGTAGATGCCCAACTGACGGAACATGCCTTCCATACCGAAGGTACGGGCTTCGTCCGGGATGATCGGCACGATACGCGAGCCGATTTCCTTGTCCTTGACCAGCTGCGCGAGGATCCGCACGAAGGCCATGGTGGTGGAGATTTCACGGTCGCCCGAGCCGTCCAGGATTGCCTTGAGGGTATCCAGTGGCGGTGTCGGGATGGTGAAGCTCTTGGCGCGGCGCTGTGGCACGAAGCCACCGAGTGCGGCACGACGCTCGCTCAGGTAGCGGGCTTCGGCGCTGTTCGGCTCCGGCTTGAAGAACGGCAGGTTTTCCAGCTCTTCGTCTTTGACGGGAATGTCGAAGCGGTCGCGGAACAACTTCAGGCTGTCGACATCGACTTTCTTGGTGTTGTGCGCAGTGTTTTTCGCTTCGCCGGCACCGGTGCCATAACCCTTGATGGTCTTGGCCAGGATGACGGTGGGTTGTTCCTTGTGGTTGACCGCTTCGTGGTACGCCGCGTAGACCTTGTACGGGTCGTGGCCGCCACGGTTGAGTTTCCAGATCTCGTCGTCGGACAGGTCTTCAACCATCGCCTTGAGTTCAGGCGTGTTGAAGAAGTGCTCACGCACGAATGCGCCGTCTTTGGCCTTGTAGTTCTGGTACTCGCCGTCGATGACTTCGTCCATGCGACGTTGCAGGATGCCGTCGACGTCCTTGGCCAGCAGTGGGTCCCAGAAACGGCCCCAGATGACTTTGGTCACGTTCCATTGGGCACCACGGAACACGCCTTCGAGTTCCTGGATGATCTTGCCGTTGCCGCGAACCGGGCCGTCGAGGCGCTGCAGGTTGCAGTTGATGACGAAGATCAGGTTGTCCAGCTTCTCGCGGCCGGCCAGGGAGATGGCACCCAGGGATTCCGGCTCGTCACACTCGCCGTCGCCCAGGAAGCACCAGACTTTCTGCTTGCCTGCCGGGATGAAGCCACGGGCTTCCAGGTACTTCATGAAACGTGCCTGGTAGATCGCCTGGATCGGGCCCAGGCCCATGGATACAGTCGGGAACTGCCAGAAATCTGGCATCAGCCACGGGTGCGGGTACGACGACAGGCCGTTACCGTCTACTTCCTGGCGGAAGTTGTTCATGTGTTCTTCGGTGATGCGGCCTTCCATGAACGCACGGGCGTAGACGCCTGGCGAGGTGTGGCCCTGGAAGTAGATCAGGTCGCCGCCGTGTTCTTCGGTCGGGGCCTGGAAGAAGTAGTTGAAGCCGATGTCATACAGGGTGGCGCTGGAAGCGAAGCTGGAGATGTGACCGCCCAGGTCAGAATCTTTCAAGTTCGTGCGCATTACCATCGCCATGGCGTTCCAACGTACCAGCGAGCGAATGCGGCGTTCCATGAACAGGTCGCCAGGCATGCGTGCTTCGTGGGTAACGGGGATGGTGTTGCGGTACGGCGTGGTGATGGCGTAGGGCAGTTGCGAGCCGCTGCGGGTCGCGAGTTCGCCCATACGGGTCATCAGGTAGTGAGCACGGTCTTCGCCTTCTTTGTCGAGAACCGATTCCAGGGCGTCCAGCCATTCCTGGGTTTCGACGGGATCGAGGTCTTGCATGGCTTGCTCCAGGGCGGAAAGGCTACCAGAATCGGTTGCCTGAAGTTTGCGACTGGCCTTGTGGGCAGACGACATAAATTCTTGGATGGCCGAAGGTTGCTTCGGCGTCCTGTAGTTTTACTACAAATCGTCGGCCATTTCAGCCTTTCGAATGTATATACGAGTAGTAAAACTACACAAGACTGAGCGGATTGCTCGGTCTGATCGGTGAGCATAATCGTTATTGTTGATCTTTTGCGAACAAGAAAAGGTAGAAGTTTAATGTTGCCTGCCAAAATTAATGTTTTTTCAGCTATTTCTAACTTTTGTTCGACAGTCCTCCATCGAGCGCGCTGCCTGCGTTCACAGCAACAAGCCGTTTACGCGCCGATCAAGGATAGACCATGAGCCTTCCAATGCTGGCCGAACTGCCGGCCATTCTCTTGCCATTTGCCAGCCGGGCCGAGCAGTCATTTCGTGACGCAGTGGCCGCGCTGGATGACGATCATGGCCTTTCTGCGTGGACGCCGCAACGGTGGGCCGATTTCGCCCGGGTGTGCGCCGCCAGTGACTTTGTGATTGAACAGAGTGTTCGTGACCCTTTGATGTTGCTGGAACTGGTGGCATGGGGCGAACTGGACCGCGGCTTTGCGCCGGGCGAGCTGTGCGGGCAGATTGCCGGTGCGGTGCAACAAGCTGAAACAGAAGATGAACTGGGCCGCGTCTTGCGTCGCCAGCGTACCCGCCAGCAAGTGCGCATCATCTGGCGCGACCTGACTCGCCAGGCCGACCTGGTGCAAACCTGCCGCGACCTTTCCGACATGGCCGACGCCAGCATCGACCAGGCCTACCAATGGCTGTACCAGCGTCACTGCGTGCAGTTCGGCACGCCGACCGGCCGGCGCAGTGGTGAGGCCCAGCAAATGGTGATCCTCGGCATGGGCAAGCTCGGTGCGGTGGAGCTGAACCTGTCATCGGATATCGACCTGATCTTCGCCTACCCCGAAGGCGGTGAGACGGTGGGCGTCAAGCGCGCCCTGGATAACCAGGAATTTTTTATCCGGCTTGGTCAAAAATTGATCAAGGCTCTCGACCCGATGACCGTCGACGGTTTTGTCTTTCGCGTCGATATGCGCCTGCGCCCCTACGGTTCGGCCGGCGCCTTGGTGCTCAGCTTCAATGCGCTGGAGCAGTACTACCAGGACCAGGGCCGCGACTGGGAACGCTACGCCATGATCAAGGCGCGGGTGGTGGCTGGCGACCAGGTGGCCGGCGCGCAACTGCTGGATATGCTGCGTCCGTTCGTCTATCGCCGTTACCTGGACTTTTCCGCCATCGAAGCGCTGCGCACCATGAAGCAGTTGATCCAGCAGGAGGTACGGCGCAAGGGCATGGCCGAAAACATCAAGCTGGGCTCGGGCGGCATCCGTGAAGTGGAGTTTATTGCCCAGGCGTTCCAGTTGATTCACGGTGGTCGCGACCTCAGCCTGCAGCAGCGGCCGTTGCTCAAGGTCCTCGGCACCCTGGAAGGCCAGGGCTACCTGCCACCGGCGGTGATCGCCGAGTTACGCAATGGCTATGAATTCCTGCGTTACACCGAACACGCGATCCAGGCGATTGCCGACCGTCAGACGCAAATGCTCCCGGACAGCCCCGAAGACCAGGCGCGCATTGCCTTTATGCTCGGGTTTTCCGATTGGGCCACCTTCCATGCGCGCTTGATGTATTGGCGTGGTCGCGTGGATTGGCATTTCCGCCAGGTGATTGCCGACCCGGATGAAGAAGAAGGCGAAGAGAGCGAATTGGTCGTCGGCGGAGAATGGCTGCCGCTGTGGGAAGAGTCCCAGGATGAAGATGCCGCCTGCCGCCAGCTCGCCGAAGGCGGTTTCAGCGACGCCCCCAAGGCCCTCAAAGCCTTGGCCGGCCTGCGCGGCAGTCCGCAACTGCGTGCCATGCAGCGCCTGGGTCGCGAGCGCCTGGATGCGTTTATCCCGCGCCTGCTGGCCCAGGCTGTCGAGCACGCCAACCCCGACCTGGTGCTGGAGCGTGTGCTGCCGCTGGTGGAGGCCGTCGCGCGGCGTTCGGCTTACCTGGTCTTGCTCACGGAAAACCCCGACGCCTTGCGCCGCCTGCTGACCCTGTGCGCCGCCAGCCCGTGGATCGCCGAGCAGATCACGCGCTTTCCGCTGCTATTGGATGAGTTGCTCAATGAAGGTCGCCTGTTCAAGCCGCCCTTGGCGCCCGAACTCGCCGCCGAACTGCGCGAGCGCCTCACGCGCATTCCCGAGGATGACTTGGAGCAGCAGATGGAAGCCTTGCGCCACTTCAAGTTGGCCCACCGCTTGCGCGTCGCCGCCTCGGAAATTGCCGGCAGCCTGCCCTTGATGAAAGTCAGCGACTACCTGACCTGGCTCGCCGAGGCCATCCTCGAACAGGTGCTGGCCCTGGCCTGGCGCCAGACCGTCGCGCGCCACGGCTCGCCGCAACGGCTGGACGGCACCCTGTGCGATCCTGGGTTCATCATTGTCGGTTATGGGAAAGTCGGCGGTATCGAACTGGGGCATGGTTCGGACCTGGACCTGGTGTTTATCCACGACGGCGACCCGCAGGCCGAAACCGACGGTGCCAAGCCGATCGACGGGGCGCAGTTCTTTACGCGCCTGGGCCAGCGGATCATCCACCTGCTGACCACCCAGACCAACTCCGGCCAACTATATGAAGTAGACATGCGCCTGCGACCGTCCGGCGCATCCGGCCTGCTGGTGAGTTCGCTTGGGGCGTTCGCGCGCTATCAGGAAAACGAAGCCTGGACCTGGGAACATCAGGCGCTGATACGTGCGCGGGTGCTGGTGGGCAGCCCGGATGTCGGCCAGGCCTTCGAGCAAGTGCGGGCCAAGGTGCTGGGGCGTGAACGGGACCTGGTGAAGCTGCGCCAGGAGGTCAGCGAGATGCGCGCCAAGATGCGTGACAACCTGGGGACCAAGTCGACGGTGGCCGGTACCGGCGCCAATGCCTTCGAACCCACGGTGGTGTTCGACCTCAAGCAGGACGCTGGAGGTATCGTGGATATTGAATTTATGGTGCAATACGCCGCTTTGGCGTGGTCTGCGCAACATCCATCGTTGCTGCGCTACACCGACAATATCCGCATTCTGGAGGGCTTGGAGCAGGTAGGGTTGATGCCTGCCGCCGATGCCCATTTGCTGCGCGAGGTGTATAAAGCCTACCGTTCCGCCGCGCACCGCCAGGCCTTGCAGAACGAGGCCGGCACGGTGACCGGGGATCAGTTCGCCGACGAACGGCGCCAGGTGATGCGAGTCTGGCAGGAGCTGGGGTTGAGCTGAAACACTATTAGGGCGGGGAGGCATAAGCCTCCCCGCATCGTTTGTGGAAACTACATGAATATTCTGATCGTTGGGCCCAGTTGGGTCGGTGACATGGTGATGGCACAGACACTGTTCCAGTGCCTGAAACAACGTCATCCCGACTGCCAAATCGATGTGCTCGCCCCTGAGTGGAGCCGGCCGATCCTCGAGCGCATGCCCGAGGTGCGCAAGGCCCTGAGCTTCCCGCTCGGCCACGGTGCCCTCGAGTTGGCGACTCGCCGTCGTATCGGCAAATCCCTGGCCGGCCAGTATGACCAGGCGATCCTGTTGCCCAATTCGATGAAGTCGGCCCTGGTGCCGTTTTTTGCCGGCATCCCGAAACGTACCGGCTGGCGCGGCGAGTTTCGCTACGGCCTGCTTAACGACGTGCGCAAGCTCGACAAGGCGCGCTACCCCCTGATGATCGAGCGTTTCATGGCACTGGCCTACGCGCCCGGCGCCGAGTTGCCGACGCCGTACCCGCGCCCGCGCCTGCGGATCGACCCAGTGACCCGCGACGCAGCCCTGGTCAAGTTCGGCCTGGCCCTTGACCGTCCGGTGCTGGCGCTGTGCCCTGGCGCCGAGTTTGGCGAGTCCAAGCGCTGGCCGTCGGAGCACTACGCCAAGGTCGCCGAGATGAAAATTCGCGAAGGCTGGCAGGTGTGGCTGTTCGGTTCGAAAAACGACCATGGGGTGGGCGAAGATATTCGCCAGCGCCTGATCCCCGGCCTGCGCGAGGAAGCGGTGAACCTCAGTGGCGACACGTCGTTGGCCGAGGCCATCGATCTGCTCTCCTGCGCGGATGCCGTGGTGTCCAACGACTCCGGGTTGATGCACGTGGCGGCGGCGCTGAATCGCCCGCTGGTGGCGGTGTATGGTTCTACGTCCCCAGGCTTTACCCCACCGTTGGCCGACCAGGTCGAAGTGGTACGCCTGGGTCTGGATTGCAGCCCGTGCTTTGAGCGCACCTGCCGTTTCGGTCACTACAACTGCCTGCGCCAGTTGCTGCCGCAGCCGGTGAGCGATGCCTTGCAGCGGTTGCAGGGCTCTGTGGTCGAGGTTCACTGAGTTGCGGGTACTGGTAATCAAGACCTCATCCCTGGGCGACGTGATCCACGCCTTGCCGGCATTGACCGACGCTGCGCGGGCGATCCCCGGTATTCAATTCGACTGGGTGGTGGAAGAAGGCTTCGCCGAAATCCCCACCTGGCATCCGGCCGTCGACAAAGTGATCCCGGTGGCGATCCGCCGCTGGCGCAAAAATATCTGGCAGACCCTCAAGAGTGGTGAATGGCGACGCTTCAAACAGCGCATCCAGTCGACCAAATACGACCTGGTGATCGATGCCCAGGGCCTGCTCAAAAGCGCCTGGCTGACCCGTTACGTGCGCGCGCCAGTGGCCGGTTTCGACAAAAACTCCGCCCGTGAACCGATTGCGGCGCGCTTCTATTCCCGGCGCCTGGCCGTGGCCCGCGGGCAGCACGCGGTGGAACGCCTGCGCCAGCTGTTTGCCGTGGCACTCGGTTACGACCTGCCCAAGGGCTTGGGCGACTACGGCCTGAGCGTCGACAAACTGCTCGGCCTGCCGCCGAAAAAACCCTTCGTATTGCTGCTGCACGGCACCACCTGGGACACCAAGCACTGGCCCGAAGCCTACTGGCGTGAGCTGGCCGAGCGCATGGGGCGCCTGGGGGTGGACGTGAAGTTACCCTGGGGCAACGCCATCGAAAAGGCGCGGGCCGAACGCCTGGCCCAGGGCCTGCAACACGCCGAAGTGCTGCCCAGGTTGAACCTGGCCGGCGTCGCCCGTGTGTTGGCCAGTGCCCGTGCCTGTGTGGCGGTCGACACCGGCCTCGGTCACCTGGCGGCCGCGCTGGATGTGCCGACCATTTCCCTGTTCGGGCCGACTAATCCCGGCCTGACCGGCGCCTATGGCAAAGGCCAGATTCACCTGGCCAGTGACTTCCCGTGCGCGCCGTGCCTGCAAAAACAATGCACCTATCAACCCACGGCCGACGACCTGCGTCGGTTCGACATCAAGCGCGAGTCGCCCCTGTGCTTCACGCGCCTGAACCCTGAGCGTGTGGCAACCCGGCTAAGCACGTTGTTATTGGCTGAGGAGCTGCACTGATGCAACTGGCTTTTGTTCTGTACAAATATTTCCCCTTCGGCGGCCTGCAACGGGATTTCATGCGCATCGCCCTGGAATGCCAGCAGCGCGGCCACCAGATCCGTGTCTACACGCTGATCTGGGAAGGCGACATCCCACCGGGCTTCGAGGTGCTGGTGGCGCCGGTCAAGGCGTTCTTCAATCATCGGCGCAACGAAAAGCTCAGCGCCTGGATGGAAGCCGACCTGGCCAAGCGCCCGGTAGACCGCCTGATCGGTTTCAACAAGATGCCCGGCCTGGATGTGTATTACGCCGCCGATGGCTGCTTTGAAGACAAGGCACAAAACCTGCGCCATTCGCTGTACCGCAGCTTCGGTCGCTACCGCCACTTTGCCGAGTACGAACGCGCGGTGTTTGCCAAGGATGCCAAGACCGAGATCCTGATGATCTCCGAAGTGCAGCAACCCTTGTTCATCAAGCATTACGACACGCCGCTGCAGCGCTTCCACCTGTTGCCACCGGGCATTGCCCAGGACCGCCGCGCACCGCCGAATGCCGCCGAGATCCGCGCAGGGTTCCGCAAGGAATTCAACCTGGCCGATGACGAACTGCTGCTGGTGCAAATTGGCTCCGGCTTCAAGACCAAGGGGGTCGACCGCAGCCTCAAGGCCCTGGCCGCACTGCCGGCAGAGCTGAAAAAACGCACGCGCCTGTTTGTAATCGGCCAGGACGACCCCAAAGTATTCCAATTGCAGAGCGCCACCCTGGGCTTGGGCGACAACGTGCAATTCCTCAAGGGGCGCAGTGATATTCCGCGTTTCCTGTTGGGCGCCGACCTGTTGATCCACCCGGCGTACAACGAAAATACCGGGACCGTGCTGCTCGAAGCCCTGGTGGCCGGGCTGCCGGTGCTGGTCTCGGCGGTGTGTGGTTATGCCCATTACATCGCCGAAGCCTACAGTGGCCTGGTGCTGGATGAGCCGTTTGAACAAGCCCAACTCAACCAGTACCTGGCGCAGATGCTCAGCGATTCTGCACAGCGCATGGCCTGGGGTCGCAACGGGTTGGCGTTCGCCGAGACGGCCGACCTCTACAGCATGCCGCAGCACGCGGCGGATGTGATTCTGGCGGAGCCAAAACGATGAAGTTGATACTTGCCGAACCGTTCAAGACCCTCTGGGCTGGGCGTGACGCCTTCGCCGAAGTCGAGAAACTGCAAGGCCAGGTATTTCGCGAGCTGGCGGCCCGTCGCACGTTGCGCACCGAGGTCGACGGCCGTCCGTATTTCGTGAAAATCCACCGTGGCATTGGCTGGGGGGAGATCTTCAAGAACCTGATCACCGCCAAGTTGCCGGTACTGGGGGCGGGCCTTGAATGGGCCGCCATCCATCGCCTGCAGGCCCTCGGCGTACCGACCATGACCGGCGTAGCCTTCGGCGAAAAAGGCAGCAACCCGGCGGACCAGCATTCGTTCATCATCACCGAAGAACTGGCACCGACCCTCAGCCTCGAAGACCTGACCGTCAACTGGGTCGCCGAACCCCCGGCACCTGCACTGCGTCATGCCCTCACCGCCGAACTGGCGCGGATGGTCGGCGACATGCACCGTGGCGGCGTGAACCATCGCGACTGCTACCTCTGCCATTTCCTGCTGGACACCGCGCAGCCGATTGACGCGCGCAACATCAAGCTTTCCGTCATCGACCTGCACCGTGCCCAACTGCGTGCCCATCTGCCGATGCGCTGGCGCGACAAGGACCTGTCGGCGTTGTATTACTCGGCGCTGGAGATTGGCCTGACGCGGCGCGACAAGCTGCGTTTTCTCAAGGGTTACTTCCGCCAGCCGCTGCGCCAGATCCTGGCTGAGCAATCGGCGTCCCTGAGCCTGATACAGCGCAAGGCCGACAAGCTGTATGCACGCAAACAACGCTACGGGGATGCGCTCTGATGGCGGGTTGGAACCTGGAACCTGCTTACGTCGCCCTGGCGGATGATTTCGGAAGCCTTGCAGCAGTGTTCGCCTTGCAAGGCGAGCGCCTGACCCGCGACCCCCTCTCGGAGGTGATCCGCGTGGAGCGCGGTGGGGTCAATTATTACGTGAAGCGCTATGTCGGGGCCGGCAAGGGCCTGCGGCGCTACCTGGGCAAGCCACGGGTGAAGTCCGAGTGGCAGAACCTCAAGCGCTTCGCCAAGTGGGGCATTCCCACCGCCGACGTGGTGGCCTGGGGCCTGGAACGCAAGGGCCTGGCCTACGCCCGGGGGGCGATGATCACCCGCGAGTTGCCCAAGACCGAAGATTTGTCAGCGCTGGCCGAGCGCAACGATGCGCGCCTCAAGGACCCCAAGTGGGTCGATGCCGTGAGTCGCCAGCTCGCCGAATACACGCGCACCATGCATGATCATCGCTTCACCCATAACGACTTGAAGTGGCGCAACCTGCTGATCGACGACCAGCAGACGCTGTATTTGATCGACTGTCCCAACGGTGATTTCTGGCGCGGTTTCTGGCTCAAGTACCGCATCACCAAGGACCTGGCCTGCCTGGATAAGGTGGCCAAATATCACCTGTCGGCCACCCAGCGCCTTCGCTTCTACATGCAATACCGCCAACGCTCGCATCTGACGGCGTCGGATAAACAGCGAATTCGCCATGTGGTGAAGTTTTTCGAGGGACGCGAATGAGTGATTTCCTGGCGGCCGACGACCGCGCTTTACTTGAGCGCAACGGCCTCGCGACTTTCGACGCCCTGTGGGCCAAGCAATTGGACGCGGTGGATGAGCCGAACACCAGCCGGGGCGGCTGGAGCAGCGTGTTTCGCCTGGAGCTCGATGGCCAGGGGTATTACCTCAAGCGCCAGAGCGACTACCTGACGCGCACCCTGCATCGCCCGTTTGGCGAGCCAAGTTTTGCCCGCGAATTTCGCAATATCAGCCGCTAT
The DNA here is from genome assembly GCF_058793055.1 of Pseudomonas sp. MPR-R2A5. Lineage (NCBI taxonomy): Bacteria > Pseudomonadati > Pseudomonadota > Gammaproteobacteria > Pseudomonadales > Pseudomonadaceae > Pseudomonas > Pseudomonas sp. MPR-R2A5. The sequence continues at coordinate 123,424 of NZ_JBXAFK010000007.1, read as the reverse complement.
CGCCAGTTGGGGATCCCGGCCCTGCAGGCAGCGTTTTTCGGCCAGCGCAAGGTCAATGGCGAGCATCGCGCGATGTTGCTGACCCGTGCCCTGGACGGCTGGAATGACCTGGAGTCATTGCTGGAGCAGTGGCCTTCACTGAGCGATGCCCAGCACCGCGCCATCCTGCAAGCCAGCGGCCAGTTGGCTCGGCGGCTGCACGGCGTTGGCCAGGTGCACGGCTGTTTTTATCCCAAGCATATTTTCCTGCAGGCGACGGGCGACGGTTACGCCGCGCAGCTGATCGACCTGGAAAAAACCCGTCCGCTGTTGTTCGGCTGGCGGGATCGGGTCAAGGACCTGGAGCCGCTGTTGCGCCGTGCACCGCAGTGGTCGGATGAGCAGGTGCGCCAACTCCTGGCGGCGTACCTCGAACAGCCTGAGGACAGCGCGCTGCTCGCCACCTGGCACCAGCGCTTGACCGCGCGGCGTAGCCACAAGGAGAACCGCTGATGCGTTTGTCCGAGTTGAAAAAAGCCGGGCGTACCCCTGGCCTGCCAATGACCCTTGACCTGGCGGACGCTGCTGGCCCTGGGCGGTTGCAACTGCTGAGCCTGTTGCGTGTGTTGCCGGGCGAGCGCTACGTCGGCGCAGCGGTCTGGCGCGGGCGTCCGGTACTGGCCAAGTTGCTGGTAGGCAGTAAGGCCGCGCGACATTTTCAGCGTGAACTCGGCGGCGTGCGCCTGCTCGCCGAACACGGCTTGACCACACCGCTGCTGCTGGCCGATGGGTTGCAGGAAGGCGAGGGCGGCTGGCTGTTGTTCGAGTTTATCGAAGGCGCTGAGAGCCTGGCGGATGCCTGGCACGCGGTCGAAGGCTTGCCGCCGCTGGCGGATGAGCAAACCGCCGTGCTGGCCGAAGCGTTGGGTGCGATTGCCCGGATGCACGCCAAAGGACTGTGGCAGGAAGACCTGCACCTGGACAACCTGCTGCGCCAGGGCGAAAAGCTGTATCTGATTGACGGTGCCGGGATTCGTGCCGAAGAGGCAGGCAAGCCGCTGTCGCGCAACCGGGTGCTGGAGAACCTCGGGGTGTTTTTCGCCCAGTTGCCGAAAAACCTCGAGCCGTTTACCGAGGAACTGCTGGTGTATTACCTGCTGGGCAATGGTGAGCACGCGTTGCCGCTCGAGGCCCTGGAGAAGCAGGTGCGCAAGGTCCGCGCCTGGCGCCTGAAGGACTATTTGAACAAGGTCGGCCGTGAATGCACGCTGTTCAGCGTGGTGCGCGGTGCCTTTGGCCTGCGTGCGATTCGGCGCGAGGAAGAGCCGGCCATGCTGCCGGTGCTGGCACAGGCTGACGCGTTGCTGGATCAAGGCCACCTGTACAAGACCGGGGGGGCGGCCAGTGTGGCCAAGGTCGAGGTGGCCGGCCGACCGCTGGTGATCAAACGCTACAACATCAAAGGCTTCACCCATTGGCTCAAGCGCTTCTGGCGCCCGAGCCGCGCCTGGCATTCCTGGCGCGAAGGCAATCGCCTGGCGTTCCTCGGCATTGCCACGCCCACGCCGCTGGCTGTATTGGAAAAGCGTTTTTTCTGGCTGCGCAGCCGGGCTTATCTGGTCACCGAGTACCTGCCGGGGCCGGACATCATCGAGCGTTTCGCACCCTATGTTGAGCACGGCGACGCGCCTGAAAACGAACTGCTGGCGCTGGACCATCTGTTCGCCGAGCTGATTCGCGAGCGCATCAGCCATGGCGATTTCAAAGGCCACAACCTGTTCTGGGATAACGATCGCTGGTCGCTGATCGACCTGGATGCGATGTGTCAGCACAGCTCTGCCGCCAGCTTCGCCCCGGCGTATGCCAAGGACCGTGCGCGGTTTATGCGCAATTGGCCCGAGAGCAGTGCGTTGTATCAGTTGATCGATCAGCGTTTGCCCAAAGGGATCGAGATTGGTGGCTCCCTGTAGCAGGGCGCGAGGGCAATATGAACGTAGATGGGCAACCCGGAAGAGCCTGAAACCTAGGATTGAATATCCCATGGCAGATGAAAAACTAATCCCTCCGCAGTTTCTGCTCTTTGACAGTGAGGCGAAGCGTGTTGCAGAAGGTGTGGCAGCGAAACCGCCAAACCTACCATCTGGCTTTGGGCTTCTGTGTTGAAACCCTTCATGAGTGTCTCCATGAGAAACATCAGCAGCGCGCCCCATCGGCATGAGCGTTTTACGACCGGGCCAGGAAAATCGTGCCTTTGACGTGCTCAAACGCAAGTTTTATTGCAGTGGAGGGCGGAGCAAGGTAGGTGAGGGTTTTGAAAATTGGGGGCTGAAAATTTTTTCTACTGCAGAAAGCGAAAAGCCCCGGTGAAACTCACCGAGGCTATAACGCCGACCGGGATCCCCCAGTCCATTTGCGGCAGATTCTATGCCCGCGATTTTAGAGTGTCAGCGCGCACCACCTGAGTAGCCGATAGGCCGTGGTCGTGCCGAGTCTACTGATGCGCTCAATAGTAAGCGCTGTTGCGCTGCCAGTGCCCAGGCCGCCGAAGGCGATGATGCCGTGCCGTCCGTGGCCGGCAAGCACATCAGCAAGGCCGGTATCCTGCTGTTCACCATTGATGCACCGTCGCATACAGCCTCAACACCACCTCCGACAACGTCGCATCTGGCTTTGGGCTTCTGTCTTGAAACCCTTCACGAGTTTCTCCCTGAGAAACATCAGTAGCGCGCCCCATCGGCATGAGCGTTTTACGACCAGGTCAGGAAAATCGTGCCTTTGACGCGCTCAAGCGCAAGTTTTATTGCCGTGGAGGGCGGAGCGAGGCGTGTCATAGTTTTGAAAATTGGGGGCTCGCGGGTGGGGTGGTTCATGAGTCGGCCGGAATCCGTGGCGCTTAGTGTGTAAACGCGCAAAAGGTCGCGAGTTCAGTGAGTCGGGCGATTTTTATCATTTAGGAATCAGCCTACGTTGCAAATCGGTGTTACTACGCTGGGGCTCCAGGTTCGTCGATGTTAGCGTGACCCGCTTCGCCAAATGACAACGGCCGATGGCTTAAAAGGAGTGGTTCGTGAGGATTGCATCGAAAGTCTTGTGGCTGGCCGCCGGGGTGGCGCTGGCCGGTTGCGGAACCATCAATACCGTTTTCCGCCCGGATGTCGTGACCAGCCAGAACCTCAAGGACTCGCGCAGCCACTGCGAAAACGTGCCGCGTATCTACAGTGGGGTGATGTACGGGTTTTGTACCCTCAATGGCGAACCCAAGCCTGAAAAAAGCCTGAACGACATCAGCCTGATCGACCACGGGCCCGGCGCCGTCCCTGTCATCGCCATCGAATTCGTGGCCTCCGGGGTGCTGGACACGCTGCTGCTGCCCTACACGATCTACCGCCAGTCCAAGGACGGCAGCATCGAGATCTTCCGTTAGCGCGCAGTGACAACCGGTCGCCACATTCCCTAGATCATCCCGCCGCATGTTTACGCTATAATCCCGCCCTTTAGCTGTTTCCTGCCCAGGCGGGAAGCACACTTTTTTCAGGCGCAACCCGCCTGCATGCAGACTAAAAGAGGCTAGACCCCTGTGGCATTGACGATTCTTGGCCTGTCCGGCGCCCTTAGCCATGATCCTTCCGCAGCCCTGTATATCGACGGCAAGCTGATCGCGGCCGCCGAAGAAGAGCGCTTCGTACGCGACAAACATGCAAAGAACCGCATGCCCTACGAGTCGGCGAAGTTCTGCCTGGAGCAGGCCGGCATCAAGCCTTCCGACGTTGACGTGGTGGCGATCCCGTTCGCCCCGATCAGCCTGTTCGGCGAGGCGCGCTGGCACTACGCCAAGCGTTACTGGTACGCCCCGGATCGCGCCCTCGACGCGATCCTGATGGGCAACCGTCGCTACAAGCGCTACCGCAACAAGATCGTCTGGTGCCTGGAGCAACTGGGCTTCGATCCGAAGAAAATCAAGATCGAGCCGGTTGAACACCACCTGGCCCACGCTTCCAGCGCCTACCACTGCTCCGGCTTCCAGGAGAAGACCGCGATCCTCGGGATCGACGGCAAGGGTGAGTACGCCACGACGTTCTTCGGCTACGGCGAGAACGGCAAGATCCACAAGATCAAGGAATTCTACGATCCGGACTCCCTCGGTGGCCTGTACGGCGCGATCACCGAGTTCCTCGGTTTCGAGATGCTCGACGGTGAGTTCAAGGTCATGGGCATGGCGCCGTACGGCGACGCCAGCAAATACGATTTCTCGCGACTGGCCTCGTTTGAAAACGGCGAGCTGGTGATCAACACCGACTACGCCAACGTTATCGGCCTGCGCCGTTACAAAGAAAAGGGCAAGGGCTTCTACTTCTCGCCAAAACTGATCGAGTGGCTGGGCCCCAAGCGCGAAGGCGACATCGCCGACGAGCCGTACATCCACTACGCCGCCAGCATGCAGGCGCTGTTTGAAAAGCTGGCCTTGCAGATGATCGACCATTACCTGGGCGACATCCTCAAGGACACCGGCAAGCTGGCCTTCGCCGGCGGCTGTGCGCTGAACGTCAAGCTGAACCAGAAGATCATTGCCCGTGACGACGTCAAGGAGCTGTTCGTGCAGCCGGCGTCCGGCGATGCCGGCACCGCTGTCGGCGCCGCCGCTTACGTGTCCCACGCCCGTGGTGTACCGGTGGAGAAGATGGAACACGTCTATCTCGGCCCGTCCTACAGCAACGAAGACGTGATCGCAGCCTGTGCCAAGCACGAGAGCAAGCCGAACTGGCGCAGGATCGAAAACATGCCCAAGCGCATCGCCAGGATCATGGTCGACGGCAACCCGGTGGCCTGGTTCCAGGGCCGCATGGAATTTGGCCCGCGCGCCCTGGGCGGTCGTTCGATCATCGGTTGCCCAAGCGCCACGGGCGTGGCTGACCGCATCAACCACCAGATCAAGTTCCGCGAGCGCTGGAGGCCTTTCTGCCCGTCGATGCTCGACACCGTGGCCCCGCAGATGATCAAGGTCGATCACCCGGCGCCGTTCATGACCTTCACCTTTGAAGTGTCGGAAGAGTGGAAGACCCGCGTACCGGAAGTGGTGCATGAAGATGGCACGTCCCGCGCCCAGGTGCTCAAGCGCGAATACAACCCTCGCTACTACGACATGATGAAAGAGCTGGAAGTGCTGACCGGTAACGGCGTGTCCCTGAACACTTCGCTCAACCGTCGTGGCGAAGCGATGATCTGCTCGCCGACCGACGCACTGAACATGTTCTTCGGCTCGGACCTGCAGTACCTGATCATGGAAGATATTCTGGTCGTCAAGGATGGCGTGGACCCTTATGACGCTGTGGTTTAAATGCTGAACCGCTTCCAGGCTTGGCGTGAACGTGGCTGGGCGCCTGTCGAGGCCGAGGTTTACGCCCAGGCCTGGCTGCGGTTTGGTGGCAGCGTGGCGACCCATCCGCAGGTCGTCGAGCGCTTGGCGACGCTGGCGCAGATTCCGGTGCGCTACCTGGGCTGGGAGCAGGACGGCGAGCTCAAGGGGGCGATTGCCACCTGGGGCCGCGACCTGGCCCTGTCCAAGGACGTGCTCAAGCGCAGTGGCAAGAAAGGCCTGTTTGACCTGGGCAATGCCGAGATCATCCTGCCCATTGCTGCCGATGCGCAGGTGCCGGTGCGCCATCGTGGGCGCTACCTGTCGGCGCTGAATGAAGGCCGCGTCAGCACCCTCAAGCCCCAGGCCGAGCAACTGGCCATGGCCCGTACCCCCGAAGACCTGTCGAAGAAATTTCGCTACAACCAGCGCCGCGAGCTGCGTCTGCTGGAAGAGGCGGGCGGTGTGGTGCGCGCGGTCAGTGAGTTCTCCAGCAGTGAGCTGGCGGCGATCTACTGCGATCTGTTCCAGCGTCGTTGGGGGTTCCCGGCGACTGGGGCCGAGCGCCTCGCCGAGGTGCTGGCATTGCTCAAGGAGTTCCTGATCGGTTCGGTGTTGTTTCTCAACGATGCCCCTATTGCCGTGCAATTGGTGTATCGCGTCGAATCACCTGAATGGATCAGCATTGAATACGTCAACGGCGGGGTCGACCCTGAAACCCGCGCGTTCAGCCCTGGCAGTGTGTTGAGTTTCCTCAATACGCAAAGTGCCTGGGAGCAGGCCCGGGCCGTGGATAAACCGCTGCGTTTTTCTTTTGGGCGTGCCGACCGTGAATACAAGGAGCGCTGGTGCACGCCAGTGCCGGTGTTCAGCCTATGAGCCGCAAACAGCAACTGCTCAAGCGCCACCGACGCAACAAGCGCATTGCGCTGCTGATGGGCTTGCTGGTGTTGGTCGTGGCCGGTGTGCTGGTGGCCTGGTGGCTGCCGTTGATCCTGGCGGTGCTGCTGTGGGTGGCCCACGAAGCCTGGTTCGCCGACCATTTGTTCTATTCGCCCAAGGATGACTACCAGTACCGCTTTGCTCCCGGTGGCCAGTCGGTCGGTGTGCGCCTGGACGCCGGGCGACTGGTGCCACAAGCGCCTTTGGAACTGGCGGGCGATGAAACACTGATCGTCGAAGTGCAGCTCAAGAGCAGTTGGTTGGGGCGCTTCTTGGATCCAGCGGTTGAATTGTCCGGGGATCGCCAGGCGTTCGAGCGTGGTGTGGCCGGCAAGCGTTACCTCAACCTCACCGGTTCCGCGACGGCACTGGCCGGCGGTGAGCTGCACCTGCGCGGTCGCTATTGCCGCGTGATCGGTCAGCCGGTGCTGTGGGTCTTCCGGCAACCGGACCTGGCCCGCCAGCGAGTGATGGTGATCGCGCCCCATGCCGACGACGCTGAACTGGCTGCATTCGGCCTGTATGGCCAGGCGGACGAAAGCTGGATCGTGACCCTGACCGCCGGCGAAATCGAGGCCGAGCACTATCAGCAGATGGGCCTGCCCAAGGCCGACGCCGCGCGGATCAAAGGACGCCTGCGTGCCTGGGACAGCATTGCCGTACCGCGCTGGGCCGGCGTGCCCGAGGCGCGGTGCGTGCAACTGGGTTACTTCTGCCTGCAACTGCCGGCCATGCGTGACGCTCCCGATCAGCCCCAGGCGTCCCGCGAAGCGCAACTGGACGATACGCGGCTGTTCCGCCAGTTCAATGCCCTGGCGCTGCCCAGTGATGCGGACGGCGCGCCGACCTGGAACAACCTGATTGCCGACCTGCGCGCGGTGTTGCTCAAGGCGCGCCCCGAGGTCATCGTGGTACCGACCCCGGTGCTTGATCCTCACCCGGACCATATCTGTGCCCACGCCGCGGTGGTGCAGGCATTGGAAGGGCTTGAATGGCAGCCGACCACGCTGCTCGGTTATGCCAACCACCTGCATGATAATGACCGCTGGCCCATGGGCGATTCCGGTGCCGGCGTGGCGTTGCCGCCGCAGTTCGATGCGACCCAGGTGCTTGAGCCTTATTGCCGGGTGCTGACCCTCGGCCAACAGCGGGACAAGGCGATGGCGCTGGGCATGATGCATGACCTGCAACCCCGCGCGCCGTTCAAGCGTCGGGTGCGCCGCCTGTTGCAGCAATGGCTGGCCGGTCGTGGTCCATCGCCTTATGGTGAGAATGAATTCTTCCGCAAGGCCGTGCGCCGTCACGAGCTGCTTTGGGTATTGAAGCCGGACCGGGATTGACTATTTTTCGTTGGGCCGCTCGCGCGTAGCGGCCTGATTGCCCCATGGAGTGATATGAAGCCTCGTTTCAAGGTTTTGCAGTTGCAGCCGGACTACAACGTCAAGCTCAATGATTTCGCCGACCTCGGCGAGCAGATCGTCAAGTCGTTGCCGGTCGAGCGTTTCGAGGTCACGTCGGCCTTCCTCAGCGGGCGCCCGCGGCCGGGCCAACCGTTGAGCGTGGCCGCGCACTCCAAGTATTTCGAGTTTCCCGAAAAGGCCCTCAAGGGCATTCGCCTGGGCGCCATGTGGCAAATCTACAAGTACTGCCGCGAGCAGAAGTTCGACGTGGTCATCTGTAACCGTTTCAAGTCGGTGAACATGATGCTGTCGCTCAACCGCTGGTTGAAGATCCCGCTGTGCATCGGCATCTCCCATGGGTTTGGCGAGTACGAGCGGGCTTATCGTCGGCGCCAGACGCGCCGTCTGGTGAGCCCGGCCTGGCGCTTCGTCGGCGTGTCGGCAGCGGTCCGTGACTACCTGGTCGGCCTCAATTGCGGCTTTACCCGCGAGAACACCACCTTCGTCACCAATGCCATCGACATTCCCCAGGCCGAAGCCTTGCAACTGCCCCGCGACCAGGCGCGCCAGGAACTTGGCCTGCCCCTCGATGCACGAATCATCGGCGCCCTGGGGCGCCTGGTGCCGATCAAGGGCCACACGCACCTGTTGCAGGCGTTTGCCCGGCTCAAGGACAAATACCCCAACGCCCAGGTCGGCATCATCGGCTCTGGCCGTGCCGAAGCGGACTTGCGCGCGGACATCGAGCGCCTCGGCCTCACCGGCCGCGCGCACTTGCTGGGCTTTCGTGAAGATGGCCTCAAATACGTGCGTGCCTTCGATATCTGGACCATGCCTTCGTTGCTGGAAGGGCTGGGGCTGGCGCTGCTGGAAGGCATGAGCGGGCGCCTGCCAGTGATTGCCTCCAATGGCCCGGCCATGTTGCCATTGGTGGAGGGGGCGGGTGGTTTGTCCCACGAACCCGGCAATGTCGAGCAACTGACAGCCGCCTTGGATACCTACCTGGCGATGAGTGACGAACAATTGCGTGCCAAAGGTGAACAGGTGTTCCGCTACCTGGAAGAAAACCACGCCCTGGCCGAATTCCAACAGAAATACCTGGACTTGATCGAAAGCGGTTTAAAGGAAGTAGGAAGAGCATGACTCAGCAGCAACCCCTGGTCTCGGTGATTATCGCGTCCTACAACCATGGCCGGTACATCGAAGAGAGCATCCTCAGCGTGCTCGCCCAGACGTACCCGAATATCGAACTGCTGGTGGTGGACGACGGCTCCAAGGATGACAGTGTCGAACGTATCCAGCGCCTGCAGGCCGAGCACGGCTTTGATTTCCAGGTACAACAGAACCAGGGGCTGACCGCCACGCTCAACGGCGCCATCGCCCGCGCCAAGGGCAGCCTGATCGCACCGTTCGGCTCCGATGACATCATGCTGCCTGATCGTATTGCCATTCAGGTGGCGTACATGCAGGACAAGCCGAAAGTGGGCATCTGCGCCGGCAACATCGAGCTGATCGATGGCGACGGTCACCTGCACCCGGAGAAGAAACAGCGCCGCGACGTACCGTTTCGCAGCCTGGATTTCGATGATCTGTTCATGGATCGCAAACCCTTCCCGCCGGCGCCGACCATGCTGATTCGTCGCGAAGCGCTGGAGCAAGTGGGCGGCTTCGATCCGCTGATTCCCCTGGAAGATTTGCTGATCCAGTTGAAGATCACTGCCGCGGGCTACACCATCGACGCCCTCGACGTGGTGATGGCGCGCTATCGCCAGCACGCGAGCAACACCTACAAGAACCACCGCTACATGATCCAGAACATCCTCAAGACCTACGCCAAGTTCAGCGAGCACCCGGCTTATGACGCGGTGCGCTACAAATTCCTGAACTCGATGTTCCTCAAGACCGCCGACCGGGACCGGCCGCTGGCGCGGGAGATCCTCAAGCAGATCCCATTGAAGTTCTGGGGGCGCAAGACCTTGCGTGGCCTGGTGCGTCTGTACCTGATGCCCCTCAGGAACTGAGGCGGCGAGGGGGGTAAAAAAAGGCGACTATCAGCGGTGATAGTCGCCTTTTTTATCAGACGCTGGGAATCGCCAAAGCCTGCACCTGTGCCCGAATCTTCGCAGTGGCGCCTTGGCTGGCAACGGCCGCATAACCTTTGGCCAGCTGTTCGAAGTGAGTCTCGAACAACCAGGCGCGGTCCTGCGGGTAGCGTTGCATATGACGCAGGTTGCGCTGGCGCAGGGCGTTGCGCAGCGGCGAAGGGAAGATGCGCAGGTCGGCGATATCGATCAGGCCGAACTCACCGTCATCCATCAGCAGCACGTTCCCCAGGTGCAACGAACGGAAGTACACGCCGCGCTCATGCAACTGGGCCATGAACTGGCCGAAGCGCTCGATCAGCGACTCGCGCAGGCTGCTGTCCAGGCTTTGCAGGGCCTGGCGCAGGGTCAGGCCGGGCAGCGGCGAGTAGATCACGGCGCTGCTGCCGTCGTGCAGCCCATACAGGCCAAGAATCTGCGGCGTGGGGATACCCAGGGTACGCAATTGCTCGGCGTTACTGGCAAACCGCTCGGAGTAGGGGTTGAAGCTGCCCGAGGTGTACCAGCGCCGCGGGCGGAAGACCTTGAGGAAACGGCCGTCAGCCAGGCGCAGGACTTTCGGGCCCAGGCCGTCGGCTTCGATGACGTGTGCATGGCTGCACAGTTGCTCGAAGGCGGCTGGCTTGAGGGCTTGTACCGGCATGCGCAGCACGCTGCGACGACGCTGGGCGATGCTCAGGCCGGCGATGAGAGCCAGTGGGATCCACAAGACAAACCAGTGCTCCTTGGGTCGCGACAGGATGCCGCCGCCTTCGGTCAGGCCGGCGCCGATGCCGTACATCAGCAGGGAAGATGCCAGGATAAACAGCGGCTGCGCACGTTCCTTGAAGCCTTTGTACAGGCCCCAGCCGAGCATGAAGATCCACGGGATAAACCCGATGATACCGACGTAATACAACACGCCCAGGGCGAAGCTGTGGGGCTCGCGCAGTTGGAAGCCATCGGCCAGGGTCAGGTACAGCTCCGAATCGTAGCTGTGGCCAATCCACGGGTGTGCGGCGATGCGTTGCAGCGACATGCCCCACAGTTCAAAGCGGAACGAACTGCCCCTGTTGGTGATCAGTTCCGGGTAGAACAGCAGGAGCCCGGCGGCGCCCACGACCATGCCCGCGATCAGCAGTGCCGAGCGGCGATTACGGCTGATAAAGGTCATCCAGAGGATGGCCAGCGTCAGTGCCACCAGTGGCGTGCGCGAACCGGTGGCCAGGACCGTCGCGGTCATGATAGCCAGGGCGGGTACGCTGAACCACAGCACGCTCAGGCGCTGGGTGGTCATGCAGACATACAGCCAGTAAACGCAGAAGAAGCCGAATACGTGGGAACTGAGCAGGGGGTTATCGAGGGCGCCGCGGCCGCCGATCATGCGCATGCCCGGCTCGAAACCCTTGACGAATGCCACGAGGTTGCACAGGCAGACCACCAGTGCGATCACCGCCGCACTGAAGAAAATCGGCTTGAACAGTTCATTGCGGTAATGCAGCAACAGCCCGCAGCCGGCAAACAGCATGAACGTGTGCAGGGGACGCTTGAACAGGTCCGTGTCCGGGTGTTGCTCCGGGCTCCAGAACAGGCTGATCAGGGCCCAGGCGGAAAACACCAGGAATGCTATCGCCAGCGGCTCGCGCAACAGTTCCTTGAATTCCCGCGGGCGCAGGCACAGCAGCAGCAAGGTCGGCGCACTGAACAGGGCGTAGTAGAACTTGTGCAGCACATTGCGATTGGTGACGAAGAACAACGAGCTCAGCAACAACAACAAGCCAATGGGCAAAATCCAGAGAACCAGAAAGTCGAAAACGCGATTTGAGCCATACATCAGGCGCTTGGAGTGCATACGCAAAGCCATTCCAGATTGAGAAAGCCGACCATCTTAAAGTAGTGGCTATATAATGTCGCCGGTTGGATCCAACCGGGTTGTGGGTCATGCCGGGTGCAAGTACAACAGAGAAGCTGTGCTAAAGTCAGCCTCCTTTTTCAAAACGCCGCGTGATATGACCGACTCCAGTCCGAGCGCAAGCCCTTCGAGCTTGAAAATATACTTCCGCCTGCTCAGTTACGTCAGGCCCTACGCGGGCTTGTTCGCGCTGAGTATCGTCGGATTTCTGATTTTCGCGTCGACCCAGCCCATGCTGGGTTACATCCTCAAGTACTTTGTCGACGGCCTTTCCAATCCGGAAGCTGTGCTGTTCCCCAGCGTGCCGTTCCTGCGTGACCTGCAGTTGCTGCAAGCCGTGCCGCTGCTGATTATCCTGATCGCGGCCTGGCAGGGCCTGGGTTCGTTCCTGGGCAACTACCTGCTGGCCAAGGTGTCACTGGGCCTGGTCCATGACCTGCGCGTGCAGTTGTTCAATAACCTGCTGACCCTGCCCAACCGCTATTTCGACAATCACAACTCAGGGCACCTGATTTCGCGCATCACCTTCAACGTGACCATGGTCACGGGGGCGGCGACCGATGCGATCAAGGTGGTGATACGCGAAGGCATGACGGTGATCTTCCTGTTTGCCTCGCTGCTGTTCATGAACTGGCGCCTGACGCTGGTGATGATCGCCATCCTGCCGCTGATCGCGGTGATGGTCAGCACGGCCAGCAAGAAATTCCGCAAGCAGAGCAAGAAGATCCAGGTCGCCATGGGCGACGTCACCCACGTGGCCTCGGAAACCATCCAGGGCTACCGCGTGGTGCGCAGCTTCGGCGGCGAAGTCTACGAGGAAAAGCGCTTCCTCAAGGCCAGCCAGAGCAACACCAACAAACAGTTGAGCATGACCCGCACCGGGGCGATCTACACCCCGGCCCTGCAACTGGTGATCTACACCGCCATGGCGGTGCTGATGTTCCTGGTTCTTTATCTTCGCGGTGACGCGTCGGCCGGTGACATGGTGGCCTACATCACCTTGGCCGGTTTGCTGCCCAAGCCGATCCGCCAGCTTTCGGAAGTCAGCTCGACCATCCAGAAGGGCGTGGCCGGCGCCGAAAGCATTTTCGAGCAGTTGGACGAAGAAGTTGAAGTCGACCGCGGCACCATCGAGCGTGACCATGTCAATGGGCGCCTGGAAGTGCGCAACCTGAACTTCACCTACCCCGGTACCGAGCGCCATGTCCTCAAGGACATCAGCTTTACCGCCGAACCTGGGCAGATGATCGCTCTGGTCGGGCGCTCGGGCAGCGGCAAGTCGACCCTGGCCAGCCTGATCCCGCGTTTCTACCACCATGAAAGCGGGGAAATCCTGCTGGATGGCGTCGAGATCGAAGACTACAAGCTGCTCAACCTGCGCAAGCATATTGCCCAGGTGACCCAGCATGTGACGCTGTTCAGCGACACCGTGAACAACAACATCGCCTACGGCGACCTGGCCGGCGCGCCCCGGGCCGACGTTGAAGCGGCGGCGGCGGATGCCAATGCCAAGGACTTCATCGACCAGTTGCCCAAGGGTTTCGATACCCAGGTCGGCGAAAATGGCGTGCTGCTGTCCGGTGGCCAACGCCAGCGCCTGGCCATTGCCCGTGCCTTGCTGAAGAACGCGCCGCTGCTGATTCTCGACGAGGCCACCTCGGCCCTCGACACCGAGTCCGAGCGGCATATCCAGGCCGCCTTGGACAAGGTCATGCAAGGCCGCACCACTCTGGTGATCGCGCACCGCTTGTCCACCATCGAGAAGGCCGACCTGATCCTGGTGATGGACGACGGTCGCATTGTCGAACGTGGCACCCACGCCGAACTGCTCGCGCAGAATGGCTACTACGCCCGCTTGCATGCCATGGGCCTGGATGCGCCGGTTACTGCTGATATCACCTGATCCTGTGGGAGCCGGCTTGCCTCGACAAGCCGGCGCCCACATTGCAACCCTCCCGCAAACCTCCCGCAACCCTGTGCTAATATCGCGCCCCTGTTCATTTTGTATGTGGGTTGCTCCATGAAGTTGTCCATGCCGCGATTCGATCAAGCCCCTGTCTTGGTAGTCGGCGATGTCATGCTCGACCGTTACTGGCATGGCGGTACCTCACGGATTTCCCCTGAGGCGCCGGTACCGGTAGTCAAGGTCGAGCAAATCGAAGACCGTCCAGGCGGCGCTGCCAACGTTGCCCTTAATATTGCCGCCCTCGGCGCCCCAGCTTCCCTGGTGGGCGTGACCGGCGACGACGAAGCCGCCGACAGCCTGGCCAACAGCCTGCGTGGCGCCGGTGTGCGCGCGGTGTTCCAACGCATCGCCCATCAGCCGACGATCGTCAAGTTGCGGGTGATGAGTCGTCACCAGCAATTGCTGCGTATCGATTTTGAAGAACCCTTCGCCACCGACGCCCAGGCCCTCAGCAGCCAGGTCGACGCGTTGCTCGAAGGCATCAAGGTGCTGGTGTTGTCCGACTACGGCAAAGGCGCCTTGAGGAACCACCAGGTACTGATCCAGGCCGCCAAGGCCCGCAACATTCCGGTATTGGCCGATCCGAAGGGCAAGGACTTCTCGATCTATCGGGGCGCCAGCCTGATCACCCCGAACCTCAGCGAGTTCGAAGCCATCGTTGGCGGTTGCGCCGACGAACATGAGCTGGTGAGCAAGGGCGCAACGCTGATGGCCGAGCTTGATTTGGGCGCCTTGCTGGTGACCCGTGGCGAGCACGGCATGACCTTGCTGCGCCCCGACCACCCGGCGATGCACCTGCCGGCACGGGCCCGTGAAGTGTTCGACGTCACCGGCGCCGGTGACACCGTGATTTCCACCCTGGCCGCGTCCATTGCGGCCGGCGAGGAACTGCCCCACGCGGTAGCCCTGGCCAACCTGGCGGCGGGCATCGTGGTCGGCAAGCTGGGGACCGCGGCCATCAGCGCGCCTGAATTGCGCCGGGCGATCCAGCGTTCCGAAGGTTCGGAGCGTGGCGTGCTGACGATCGAGCAATTGCTGCTGGCGATCGACGATGCGCGAGCCCACAACGAAAGCATTGTGTTCACCAACGGTTGCTTCGACATCCTGCACGCCGGCCACGTGACCTACCTGGAGCAGGCGCGCGCCCAAGGCGATCGCCTGATCGTCGCGGTCAACGACGACGCTTCGGTCAGCCGTCTCAAAGGCCCTGGTCGTCCGATCAACAGTGTTGACCGGCGCATGGCGGTGCTCGCTGGCCTGGGCGCGGTAGATTGGGTCATCAGCTTCCCGGAAGCCACGCCTGAGAACCTGCTGGCCCAGGTCAAGCCGGACGTGTTGGTCAAGGGCGGTGATTATTCCGTCGACCAGGTCGTGGGGGCCGATATCGTCAGTGCCTACGGCGGTAAGGTCAAAGTGCTGGGTTTGGTCGAGAACAGCTCGACCACCGCCATCGTCGAGAAGATCCGCAACAATGAGTAACGCTGATAAGCGGGTCCTGATTACCGGGGGGGCGGGCTTTATTGGCTCGCACCTGGTCGATGCCTTGCTCGCCAAGGGTTATGCCGTGCGGGTGCTGGATGACCTGTCCACCGGCAAGCGCAGCAACCTGGCGCTGGACAATCCTCGCGTCGAACTGGTTGAGGGCGATGTTGCTGACGCAGCGCTGGTGGCGCGTGCGGCGGTCGGCGTCTGTGCAGTGGTCCACCTGGCTGCCGTGGCCTCGGTCCAGGCATCGGTGGATGATCCGGTCAGTACGCACCAGAGTAATTTCGTCGGCACCTTGAATGTGTGCGAAGCCATGCGCAAGGCCGGTGTGAAGCGTGTGGTGTTTGCCTCCAGTGCCGCGGTGTATGGCAACAACGGTGAGGGCGCTTCGATTGACGAAGAGACCACCAAAGCACCGCTGACACCCTATGCCTCGGACAAGCTGGCCGGTGAGCACTATTTCGACTTCTACCGCCGCCAGCATGGCCTGGAGCCGGTGATCTTCCGTTTCTTCAATATCTTCGGGCCACGCCAGGATCCGTCCTCGCCGTATTCCGGGGTGATCAGTATCTTCAGTGAGCGTGTGCAACAGGGCGTGCCGATTGCCGTGTTCGGCGACGGAGAGCAAACCCGCGATTTCATGTACGTGGAAGACCTGGTGGACGTGCTGGTGCAGGCTATCGAGGTCGAGGATGCACCGCTGGGGGCGATCAACGTGGGCTGGAACCGCACCACCACGCTCAAGCAGGTGTTGCAGGCGCTGGAAGAGGTGGTTGGCGCGCTGCCGGTTATCACTTACGGGCCGGCGCGCTCGGGGGATATCCGGCATTCGCGGGCGAATAACCAGAGGTTGTTGGCCAACTTCAAACTGCCAGAGCCCACCCCATTGAAGGTAGGACTCGAGCGGCTGCTTAACGGCTGATCTGATCGAATGTGGGGGCTCGAGGGCTCCCATATTCGTCCTGCTCCATGAAGCGTTCTGCGTTCCTTGGGCGCTAGCGACTGGCCTTTTTCTTCGGCACGATCTTGCGCAGCATCTGCCGCGCCTTGCCGGTCAGGGCTTTCAATTTCGATTCTTTTTCAGGTTGTGACAGGCCTTGCTGCCTGAGCCAATCCTTCCAGCGAATGCGCTCGTCACGCACCACCCAGCCCTCCTGCTGAGCGAAGCTTTCGGCCAGGTACAAACCCCGAGTGCTCGCCGGGTACAGTTGGTCTTTCTTGACCGTGTACAGCTCGGGCAGCGGCTGGCCGTCCTTAAGCGGCATGAGGTACAGGTCCGGACGTTGGCGATCCAGGCGTGCGACCAGTTGGTCGCCTTCCAGTCGTTCATCCACATGGAACAGGCTCAGGGACTTGGCTTCCTTCGGCACTTCCAGGCGCAAGTCATAGATCAGTTGCAGCGACGCCGTGGGCAGGTGCACGTAGGCTCGTGGGCGTTCGATCAATTGGGTTGTCGCACAGCGCACCGGGCGTGCCGCGCCGGACAGTGGGCTGAGGCGAAACGGCAGGGCTTCGCGGTAGTGCAGGGCTGAGGAGTAGGGGGCCGGTAGCCAGGTATCGTTGAAACGTCCGCTCAGCCAGCCTTCGGGGGTTTCCAGCAGGCATTCTTCGGCAATTTCCTGGATGGCGGTGTGCAGCGGCAGGTTCAGTTCATGGGCGGGGACATAGCCGGAGATCAGCTTGAGCACCACATCGCCCCGATCCTGGCGGCGCTGGCGCACCAGTACCCAGTAATCCTTGTTTTGCCAATGCAGGGTCAGGCGCACTGATACCCCGAGGTTCGCCAGTTCCAGGACAAAACGCTCGGGGTCTGCCACCTCGACCGGCTTGCGTCGTTGCAGGGTCTGGGCGAAGTTGAGCGGCATGCCGACGCTCTGGTAACTCAAGCCTTCGGGGGTCGCTTCGACGTGCAGCGGCAGTGTCTTGAAGTTGCTGGGGTTTTTTCTTATGAGGGTTCGCGGCATGTCGGCTCCTTCCTGCGACGGGGTCGGCCGCGTCGGCGGCATCAGAGTTGACGAATGACCTGGGCAGCGGTCGCCACGTTATGAGCCAGGTGCAGCGGATTAATGGTCCCGACAATAGCACTGGCGACGCCCGTTTGCGCAAACAACAACATGAAACTGGCGCGAACTGGATCCATTCCAGGCTCCAGGCACACGTGGCCGCTGGCCAAGGCTTTTTTCACCAGGATGCCCTTGCCATGGACCGCTGCATAATCAATGACGGCTTTCTCGGCCTGTTCGTTCAGATTGTAGGTGACCATCGCACAATCACCCTGTTCCAGGGCCTTCACACCGCCCTCGACAGTTTTGCCGGAGAAGCCGAAACCACGGATCTTGCCTTCGCGTTTCAGCTCGGCCAGGGTCTGGTAGACCTCGCAGTCGTTGAGGATATGCAGGTCATTGCCGTCGGAATGCACCAGCACCAGGTCGATGAAGTCCGTTTCCAGTCGTTTCAGGCTGCGCTCGACCGACATTCGGGTATGGGCCGCGCTGAAATCGTGCCGGGACACGCCTTCCTCGAACTCTTCGCCGACCTTGCTGACAATCACCCAGTCCTGGCGCTGGCCGCGTAACAGCGGGCCCAGGCGTTCTTCACTGCGGCCGTAGGCGGGAGCGGTGTCGATCAGGTTGATGCCCAGTTGGCGGGCTTGGCGTAGCAGCATCCGCGCTTCGTCATCATCGGGAATCTGGAAGCCGCTGGGGTATTTCACCCCTTGGTCGCGGCCCAGCTTGACGGTGCCCAGGCCCAGCGGCGACACCAGCAGGCCGGTGCTGCCCAGGGGGCGATGCAGGTCGTGCAGGGTGGGCAAGGTCATGGCAGCAGTTGCTCCCAGGCGGGTTGGCCGATGGCGGGCTTGGGCAGGTAGGGAAGCGGGGTGGCCGGGCCTGGGTGGATACCGTCGCGCTCCAGGGCGTGGATCACTCGATCGGCGAAGTCCGGCGCCAGGGCCAGTTTGGTCGGCCAGCCCACCAGCAGGTGGCCTTCTTCGGCGAGGAAGGCGTTGTCGGGGCGGCTCAGGCCCGATTGCAGCGGCTCGGCGCGGTCGACGCGCAGGGTGGCCCACTGGGTCTGGCTCATGTCGATCCACGGCAGCAAATGCGCCAGCTCTTTCTGGGCCGTGGCGATTTGCTCTTCAGGCGTGCGCGCCACGCCATCGGCCTCGGCAATTTCGCCGCCCAGGTACCAGACCCAATTGCCATCGGCGGCCGGGTGGGTGGTGACGGTAACGCGCGGCTTGGTACCGCCGCCCAGGCAGTGGGCGTACAGCGGCTTCAACCCTGGGCCTTTGGCGATGATCATGTGCAACGGGCGTGTCTGCATGGCCGGCTGGCTCAGGCCCAGGGCCGCCAGCAACTCTGCAGTGCCGCCGCCGGCACTCAATACGATGCGCTGGGCGCGGATCTCGCGGCCATCGACTTTCAAGCCGATCAATGTGTCGCCATCGCGCAGCGGTTCGATGTGTTGCCCGGCGAGCAAGCCATCACCGGCCAGTTGCGCCAGGCGTTCGATCAGGCTGGGAACATCGATGACCAATTCCGCCAGGCGATAGACCTTGCCCTTGAAACGGCGGTCTTGCAGGGCCAGCGGCAGATCGTCGCCCTTGACCTGGTCGACACGGCCGCGCACGGCCTTGCTGGCGAAAAAGCTGGTGAGGTTGCCGGCGAGTGTGCCAGGGGACCAGAGGTAATGGGCTTCAGACAGCAGGCGTACGCCGGACAAGTCCAGCTCGCCGTTGCCCGCGAGCGCTTCGCGCCAGCGGCGCGGCATATCGGAAATCGCCTCGGAGGCGCCGGTGAGGGCGCCGTGCAGGGCGTACTTGGCGCCGCCGTGAATGATCCCCTGAGACTTCACGCTCTGCCCGCCACCGAGGGTGGCGCTTTCCACCACCACCGTGGAAAAACCCTGGCGGCGCAGGCGCGCATTGAGCCAGAGGCCGGCAACCCCGGCGCCGACAATCAGAACGTCGGTGGAAATAACGGATGGCATGGGCAACCTCAGTGTTCAAATCAAGTTGCCAAGTATACAGACTCAACGGATCGATCTTTGCCCGGGATCAATATTGGCAGGGGATCTCAGTGGCCGGCGGTTTTCGAGAAGAGCTGAATCACCACTACTCCCAACACGATCAAGCCCATCCCGAGCATTGCCGGCAGATCGAGCTTCTGGCCATAGATGAACAGCGCGGCAATGCTGACCATCACAATGCCCATCCCGGCCCAAACCGCGTAGGCCACACCCACGGGGACGGTACGCACCACCAGGGTCAGCATCCAGAAGGCCACGCCGTAGCCCACGATCACCAGCAACAGCGGGATAGGGGTGCTCCAGCCCTTGATGGCTTTCATCGACACGGTGGCGATCACTTCCGAGCAGATGGCAATGGCCAGGTAGTAGTAGGCAGGGTTCATGGGTAGATCCTCGGTGTAGAGCGCACTTGATGATGTCGGTATTTTAGGGCTTCGCTAGATGGGGTAAAGTCATTACCTATCTGGAATGAAGATAGGTTGAGCCATGGGCGTGCAGTGGAATCTGGAGCAGATGCGCTTGTTTGTCAGGGTGGCCGAGCAGCGCTCGTTTTCGGCGGTGGCGCGGGAGCAGCGCAAGGCGCAGTCGGCGGTCAGCAATGGGATCGCCCTGCTGGAGGCGGACTTGGGCGTGAGCCTGTTCGAGCGCAGCAGTGGCCGCCAGCCGCGCCTGACCGAAGCCGGCACGGTGTTGCTCGAAGAAGCGAAGGAGGTCTTGCGCCAGTGCGAACGCCTCAATGGCCGCGCGATGTCGTTGATGCGTGGCGAGGAAGCTTGTCTGCGCCTGGCCCAGGATGAGGCGATGCTCTATCAGCCGGTTCTGGATAGTCTCGATGCCTTGGCTGGACGCTTTCCCAACCTGGAGGTGCAATTGTCCAGCGCGGCCCAGGGGGATGTCGCCCGCAAGCTGGTGGAGCGCAAGGCCGACCTGGGCATGCTGTTTTATCACGACCAGATCCCGGAAGCGTTGGAGCGGCGGGTGGTGGGCAGTGTGGAGATGGTCACGGTGTGCGGTCGCAACCATCCCCTGGCGGCGCAGGCAACCGTGGACTGCCAGCGCCTGGCGCAATTTCGCCAGTTGCTGATGTCGACCCAGACCAGCGTCTACCCCGGCAGCGAGGCCGCCAGCCCGCAGGTGTGGCGTGCCGACAGCTTCTACGTGCTGGCCGAGTGGCTGACCCGTGGCCTGGGCTGGGCGTGGTTGCCCCGGCATGTGGTGCAGTACCCGTCGTACCAGAACCTGATGGTCGAACTGGACAGTGAATGGACGCCACCGGCGTTGGTGGTCGAGCTGGTGTGGCGCCGCGATGAGCCCCTCGGCCCCGCCGCGCGCTTTCTCGCCGAACGTTTTGCCGAGTGCTTGCAGGCGATCGACTGAAAAAGCCGATAAACTCCGCCGCCATGAATAGAACTCTCTACAGCTGTCTGTTTTACCTGGCGCTGCCGTTGGTGGCCTTACGTCTGTGGTTGCGTGCGCGCAAGGCGCCGGCCTATGCCCAACGCGTGGCCGAGCGGTTTTCCTACGGCTTGCCGGTGATGCAACCCGGCGGGATCTGGGTGCATGCCGTGTCGGTGGGGGAAAGCATCGCCGCCGCGCCGATGATTCGCGGGCTGTTGGCGCGTTATCCACAACTGCCCATCACCGTCACCTGCATGACGCCCACCGGGTCCGAGCGCATCCAGGCGTTGTTCGCCAACGAGCCGCGCATCCAGCATTGCTACCTGCCTTACGATTTGCCCTGTGCGGCCAAGCGTTTTCTTGATCGCGTGCAGCCGAAGCTGGCCGTGATCATGGAAACCGAGCTGTGGCCCAACCATATCCATGCCTGCGCCCAACGCGGTATTCCGGTGGCGCTGGCCAATGCGCGGTTATCGGCCCGTTCGGCCAAGGGGTATGCGCGTTTCGCCAAGCTGACGGCACCGATGCTGGCGCAGATGAGCCTGTTCGCCGTGCAGACGCACACCGAGGCCCAGCGGTTTCTCAGCCTGGGTGCGCGCCCCGAAACCGTAACGGTGACTGGCTCGATCAAGTTCGACCTGACCGTCGACCCCCTATTGCCGGTGCGTGCCGCTGCCCTGCGCGAGCAGTGGGGCGCCACTGAGCGCCCGGTGTGGATCGCCGCCAGTACCCACGAAGGCGAAGATGAAGTGGTGCTCGCCGCCCATCGCCAACTGCTCGAAAGCTACCCCAACGCGTTGCTGATTCTGGTGCCGCGTCACCAGGAACGCTTCGGCCCGATGTTCGAGCTGTGTGGGCAACAGGGGTTTGCCACGGTGCGGCGCTCCAGCGGTGAGCCGGTCACCGCGCAGACCTCGGTGCTGCTCGGTGACACCATGGGCGAATTGCTGTTTCTGTATGCCTTGGCCGACAGCGCTTTCGTCGGTGGCAGCCTGGTGGCGACCGGTGGGCATAATCCGCTGGAACCGGCGGCGCTGGCCAAGCCGGTGATCATGGGGCCCCACGTGTTCAACTTCCTCGAAATTACCGCGATGATGCGCGAAGCGGGTGCATTGCGGGAGGTGGATGACGCCGAAGGGTTGGCCGAGGCCGTGCGGCAACTGTTCGAGCTGCCGCAGGACGCCCAGCGGATGGCGCAGGCGGGGCTTAAGGTGATGCAGGCCAACCAGGGCGCTTTGAAGCGATTGTTGGATGGTCTTGATCGCCTGATAACTCACTGACGCACTGGCGAGCGAGCCAAATGTGGGAGGGGGCTTGCCCCCGATGACGGAGTGTCAGTCAACATGAGTTCACCTGGTACACCGCTATCGGGGGCAAGCCCCCTCCCACAGGGTTTTTACGGTGTGTTCAATTGCCTGGGCGGGCTTTCAACTGCTCGGCAGCCGCCTTGGCCAGGTCCGGCGGCAGGAAGTCCTTGTCCGGGTTGTAGTCGGCCTTGAGGTAGCGCGCCAGGTCCTGCAGGTCCCCTGGGTTCAACGTGCCCGCCGCCTGTTTCAGGCGCAGGTTGTCGAGGATGTAGTCATAGCGGCTGTTGTTGTAGTTGCGCACCGACGCGTAGAGCTGGCGCTGGGCGTCGAGCACGTCGACGATATTGCGCGTACCCACCTGGTAACCGATTTCCGTGGCTTCCACCGCGCTCTGGTTGGAGATGATCGACTGCCGGCGTGCCTGGACCTGTTCCACATCGGTGTTCACTGCGCGGTGCAGGTTGCGCGTATTTTCCACCACCTGGCGGCGCAGGCCCTCACGTTGTTGCTCGGTCTGGCCGAGGCGCGAATAGGATTCGCGCACTTGCGAGCTGGTCAAGCCGCCGCTGTAGAGCGGGATGTTCAGGCGCAGGCCAATGGTACGTTGCGAGACATCGCCACCATAAGGCGTGCCGAAGGCATTCGGGTTACTGAAGCCCAGCGCGTCGTTATCGCCCTTTTCATACTGCGCCACGGCGTCCAGGGTGGGGGCGTGCCCGGCCTTGCGCTGCTTGAGCGTTTCCTCGGCGGCGGTCACCGCATAGTTGCTGGCAAGCAGGTTGAGGTTCTGGCGGCCGGCGGTCTCGACCCAGGCCTTGGCGTCGTTCGGCAGCGGCGGCAACACCGGCAGCGTATGCACAATGCCCTGGATCGAATTGTATTGACGGTTGGTCAGGGTGATCAGCGCTTCGAAGGCGTCATCTACCTGGCGTTGCGCGACGATCCGGTTGGCTCGCGCGGTGTCGTAGCTGGCCTGGGATTGCAGCACATCGGTTTTGTCCGACAGGCCCACGTCGAAGCGTTCGTTGGACTGGTCCAGTTGGCGCTTGAACGCATTTTCTTCGGCCTTGGTCGAGGCCAGGTTGTCCTGGGCACGCAGCACGGCGAAGTAGTTCTCGGCGCTTTGCAGAATCAGGTTCTGTTCGGTGGCCGAGAGTTGCAGCGCCGCCTGTTCGTTGACGGCTTCGGCGGCTTGCAACTGGAACCAGCGGTCGGCACGGAACAAGGGCTGGCTCAAGGTCGCGCGCCAGGAGTGGGCATCGCGGTTGGCGGTGGCGGCCGGGGTGTCGATCTGGGTGCGCACATTATTGATATCGGCACCGGCCGACAAATTCGGTAGCAGGCCGGCGCGGGCCTGGGGCACCACTTCTTTCTGTGCGCCATATTGGGCGCGGGCAGCGGCGAGGTCGGCGTTGTTGTCTACCGCCTCCTGATAGACGCTGACCAGGTCGGTTCTGGCGGACAAGGGCGCTTCAGCTGCCCAGACCATTCCATTGGTCGCACAAGACACGGCAAGAGCCAGTGAGAGTTTGCGCAGCATGAGGCGATCCCTAGTGTGAATATTACGGCGATAATTTAGCGCCCAAGGCTAAAGCTGGCCATTCCTGGCGTCAAGCGTTGAGGCAGCATCCGAGTGTAGTGGCGCAACCACGGCACAACAATCCCGCAAATGCGCCATTCATCACGCTGAATGCACGGCTATTGGCAATTTGCCCCCACCCTGGTCTAGACTGGCCACGTTCTTGTCGGGGTGCCTTGTTAGAAGGCTGAGATCGGTAAATACCGGATCCCGTTGAACCTGATCAGGTTAGCGCCTGCGTAGGGAACAAGATTTCTCGTCACCCGGCGAGTCCTCTTGTGCTTCGTCCGGGATGTTGTTCGACAATCGAACAGCCTTCGTGCACCAAGCACAGCACTGTTTTCAGTGCGTCCATCCGTCACAGGTTCGCTCCGACAAAAATCCACCGCCTGGATAGTTGGAGAGCCCGTGATGAGCACCGAATTAAAAAGCCAAAAATCAAAAAATACCGTGCACTTGAGTGAGTCGGCCAAAGTCGATTCCGGGTCCGTGCAGCCGTTTACCCGCTCGCAAAAAATCTACGTGCCAGGCACTCGCCCGGACATTCGCGTACCGATGCGCGAAATCAGCCTGGACGTCACACCCACCGATTTCGGCGGTGAAATCAATGCGCCCGTGGTGGTCTACGACACCTCCGGCCCCTACACCGACCCCAACGTCATCATCGACGTGCGCAAAGGCCTGGGCGATGTGCGCTCGCCGTGGATCGAGTCCCGGGGCGATACCGAGCGCCTGTCCGGCCTGAGCTCGCACTTCGGCCAGCAGCGCCTGAACGATGCCGAGCTGACCGCCCTGCGCTTTGCCCACGTGAAGAACCCGCGCCGCGCCAAGGCCGGCGCCAACGTCACCCAGATGCATTACGCGCGCAAAGGCATCATCACCGCCGAGATGGAATACGTCGCCATCCGCGAAAACATGAAGCTTGAAGAAGCCCGCGCCAGTGGCCTGCTCGACCAGCAGCACGCCGGCCACAGCTTCGGCGCCAGCGTGCCGAAAATCATCACTCCGGAGTTCGTGCGCGAAGAAATCGCCCGTGGTCGCGCAATCATTCCAGCCAACATCAACCACACCGAACTGGAACCAATGATCATCGGCCGTAACTTCCTGGTGAAGATCAACGGCAACATCGGCAACAGCGCCTTGGGTTCGTCCATCGAAGAAGAAGTGGCGAAACTGACCTGGGGCATTCGCTGGGGCTCGGACACGGTGATGGACTTGTCCACCGGCAAGCACATCCACGAAACCCGCGAATGGATCATTCGCAACTCGCCGGTGCCGATCGGTACCGTGCCGATCTACCAGGCCCTGGAAAAAGTCGGTGGCGCCGCTGAAGACCTGACCTGGGAGCTGTTCCGCGACACCCTGATCGAACAGGCCGAGCAAGGCGTCGACTACTTCACCATCCACGCCGGGGTGTTGCTGCGCTACGTACCACTGACCGCCAAGCGTGTCACCGGCATCGTCTCCCGTGGCGGTTCGATCATGGCCAAGTGGTGCCTGGCGCACCACAAAGAGAACTTCACCTATACGCATTTCGACGAAATCTGCGAAATCATGAAGGCCTATGACGTCAGCTTCTCCCTGGGCGATGGCTTGCGTCCGGGTTCGATTGCCGACGCCAACGACGCCGCGCAATTCGGCGAGCTGGAGACCCTTGGCGAACTGACCAAGATCGCCTGGAAGCACGATGTGCAAACCATGATCGAAGGCCCCGGCCACGTGCCGATGCAATTGATCAAGGAGAACATGGACAAGCAACTCGAGTGCTGCGACGAGGCGCCGTTCTATACCCTCGGCCCGCTGACCACCGACATCGCACCCGGCTACGACCACATTACATCGGGCATCGGTGCGGCAATGATCGGCTGGTTCGGTTGCGCCATGCTCTGTTACGTCACGCCCAAGGAACACCTGGGCCTGCCGAACAAGGATGATGTGAAGACCGGGATCATCACCTACAAGATCGCCGCCCATGCAGCCGATCTCGCGAAAGGTCATCCGGGTGCGCAAATCCGCGATAACGCCTTGAGCAAGGCGCGCTTCGAGTTCCGCTGGGAAGACCAGTTCAACCTCGGCCTCGATCCGGACACCGCACGGTCCTATCACGATGAAACCCTGCCGAAGGACTCGGCCAAGGTCGCGCATTTCTGCTCGATGTGCGGGCCGAAGTTCTGCTCGATGAAAATCACCCAGGAAGTGCGTGAGTACGCGGCCAACCAGCGCATTGATGCGGTGGATGTGGACGTGGCCAAAGGCCTGGCCGAGCAGGCGGAGCGGTTCAAGCAGGAAGGCAGCCAGCTTTATAAGAAGGTCTGATCCAGAGACGGCGGTGCCTGTACCGCCGTCATCGGGGCGGTGCGACGACTCGACAAGCCCCCTCCCACATATTGACTGAGCCATACACAGTTTTTGTGTTCACAGCCGATCCAATGTGGGAGGGGGCTTGCCCCCGATTGCAATCTCCCTGACAACAAGTGCCCCTCAGAGATAACACCCTTGAGCATTCAACCGAGTACCTATTCCCCGGACATCGCGGTCCCCGCTGACAAGCGCGTGTTCGGCGCCCGCGACCTGTTCTCCTTGTGGTTCTCCCTCGGCATCGGCCTGATGGTCCTGCAAACCGGCGCGTTGCTCGCGCCGGGCCTGGGGTTGTCCGGCGCATTGCTGGCGATTTTTCTCGGCACGCTGGCCGGCGTGCTGTTGCTGGCCGCCGTCGGCGTGATCGGCAGCGACACCGGGCTGTCCGCCATGGCCGCCCTCAAGCTCAGCCTCGGAGCCAAGGGCGCCAGCCTGCCGGCGCTGTTGAACCTGCTGCAACTGATTGGCTGGGGTTCGTTTGAAATCATCGTCATGCGCGATGCCGCGAGCTTGTTGGGTGTGCGGGCTTTCAGCGACGCCAGCCTGCTGGCGAGCCCGTTGCTGTGGACGCTGTTTTTCGGTGGCCTGGCGACCCTGCTGGCCGTCAGCGGCCCGTTGACCTTCGTGCGGCAGATCTTGCGCAAGTGGGGGATCTGGCTGTTGCTCGGCGCGTGCCTGTGGCTGACCTGGAACCTCTTCGCCAAAGCCGACCTTGCCGCCCTCTGGGCCCAGGCCGGTGACGGATCGATGCCGTTTGCCGTGGGCTTTGATATTGCGATCGCCATGCCGTTGTCGTGGCTGCCGCTGATTGCCGATTATTCGCGCTTCGGCAAACGCGCCAAGAGCGTGTTCGGCGGTACGGCGCTGGGCTTCTTCATTGGCAACTTCTGGCTGATGAGCCTCGGTGTGGCCTACACCCTGGCCTTTGCGCCAAGCGGGGAGGTCAACGCACTGCTGCTGGCTTTGGCCGGAGCGGGCCTGGGCATTCCGCTGCTACTGATCCTATTGGATGAGTCGGAAAACGCCTTTGCCGATATTCATTCGGCGGCAGTGTCCAGCGGGATTCTATTGCGCTTGAAAGTCGAACACCTGGCGCTGGCGATCGGCGTGCTCTGCACCCTGATCGCCTGCTTTGCACCGTTGGCGCAGTACCAGAACTTCCTGCTGTTGATCGGCTCGGTATTCGCGCCGCTCTTTGGCGTGGTACTGGTCGATCATTTCATCCTGCGCCGCCGCGGCCAGGGCGCTGTGGCTTCGCTGCGTTGGCCGGCGTTGTTGGCGTGGCTGGGGGGCATTGCGACTTACCATCTGCTCGCCAACCTGTATCCGGATGTCGGCGCGACCCTGCCGGCGCTGGTGCTGGCAGGGCTGTTGCAGTTCATCCTGGGCCGGGCCTTCAGCGGCGTACGGGCACCAGCTCAGGCTTGAGGATGCCGTCCAGGCGCGAGTAGGGAATCTGCAACTCGACGTGGCCCAGGGCGTACGGCGCGATGGTGGTGGTAGGGTACTTGAGGGTCACGCCGCCGTAGGTCAGCGCCACGTTCGGGGTTTTCTGGAAGGGATAGCTTTTGACGAACTCCGGCTCCAGGCTCAGGCGCGTACTGATCAGCCAGCTGTTGTGGGCCACCTGAGCGGCTTTCCAGAATGCGTCTTCCTTGCCTGGCAGCAGCATGTCGGTCAACGTCAGGGCCTTTTGCTGCGGACGCGAATAGTTGATGAACGCGCGGCCCGGTTCGCCGTGGGTGACGCCCTGGTCCAGGTAGCTGGACAACTCGATGATCACCAAGCCGTCATGCTGCTCGCGTACCTTGGCCTGCAAGTACATGTTGTTGCCGGGGGCGGCCGTCTGCAGGAATTGCTCGCTGTACGTCGCCAGGCTCGTCGGCAGCGGGTCGCTGGGCTTGGTACGGGTCATCTCCAGCAGGCGCTGTTCGATCAGCGCATCCAGCTTGGGTTCTTTGGCGAAGTGCACGGTGTCGATGTTCACCAGTGGGCAATCGGCGCTGGCGCAGCCCTGCTTGCTTTGTTCGCTGGCGTCACGGGTGGCTTCCAGCGGGGTCCGATAGCTGGGTTGAAACAGGCTCTGGCAGGCGCCGAGGGTCAAGGCGATACAGGCCACGGAGGCGATTTTTAAAAGCGACATGTATGTTCTTCGTCCGTCGATTAAGAGCGAAATTCGTGGACCTTCGACTACCGGCAGGCCAGTCAGTTCGCCACTAAGATTATTAGAGTGAGTTTGACGCCCGCCGTCTATCCCGGCAACTGGAAAGGGGCTGCACCTACGGGCAGGACCGCGTTAGGATGGCGCGAATTGCACGGGCATAACGAGGAAGGATATGACGGACATCGCGAAATCGACGCCGAGCAAAATCGAAATTGTTCAGCGCGACAATGCTTACCAGGGCTTCTACAAACTCGATCGGGTGCAGTTGCGCCACGAAAAGTTCGACGGTGGCATGAGCCGGGTGATCAATCGCGAAGTTTTCGTGCGCCATGACGCCGTGTGCGTGCTGCCTTACGACCCGCAGCGCGATGAGGTGGTCTTGATCGAGCAGTTTCGCGTCGGCGCCATGGGCCGTACCGACAACCCGTGGCTGGTGGAAATGGTCGCTGGCCTGATCGACAAGGATGAACAGCCGGAGGAGGTTGCACACCGCGAAGCCGAGGAGGAAGCTGGGCTGACATTCTCCTCGTTGTGGCCGATCACCAAATATTTCCCGTCGCCGGGTGGCAGTACCGAATTTGTCCACTTGTACCTGGGCCGTTGCGACAGTGCGGGGGCGGGTGGCGTGCATGGATTGGAAGAAGAGGCAGAAGATATTCGTGTCACCACCTGGGCTTTCGAGGACGCCTTGCAAGCGGTGCGTGATGGCAGGATATCCAATGCGCCCAGCATTATTGCCCTGCAATGGTTAGCGCTCAATCGCGCGGAAGTGAGGGGGTTATGGCAGTAAAGGCACGGGAACGTTATCGAGTTGACCTGATCGGGCTGCAAGCAGCTTGCGAGGCCAACTATGCGCGGCTGATGCGCTTGCTCCCCGATATGCGTCATTCCCCCGAGGCGCGGCGAATCGGCGTGACCCATGGCGACCAGATGCTCGGCGTGCTGGCCCTGGAAGTCATCGTCAACTGCCCGTACACCACCACCCTGCGCGTGCGCCAGGAGCACAGCCTGCCCTGGCTGCCGGTGCCGCAGCTGGAAGTGCAGGTGTACCACGATGCCCGGATGGCCGAAGTGATCAGCGCCGAACATGCGCGGCGCTTTCGCAGCATCTACCCTTACCCCAATGTGTTCATGCACCAGCCCGATGAGAAAGCACAGCTCAATGTGTTCCTCGGTGAATGGTTGAGCCACTGCCTGGCCTTGGGCCATGAGTTCGAAGTCGTGCGATAGATGTGAACTGCGTCTGCTTCCTTAGGTTTCCTCTTTGCGTCCTGCCCCAGCATAATCGCCCCAACTATCCATTCCTGTGATTGCCTTGGGAGAGCGCCTTGCCGAGCGTATCCACCTTGAACCCCGATGCGCCGACGTTGCTGGTGCAGTTGTCCGACAGCCACCTGTTTGCCGAGGCCGACGCTGTGTTGCTGGGCATGAACACCCGCGACAGCTTGCAACGGGTGATCGACTTGGTGCGTGAGCAACAGCCCCGGATCGATTTGCTGTTGGCCACCGGGGACCTGTCCCAGGACGGTACGCTGGCGTCCTATCAGCAATTTCGCGAGATGACGGCGCCTTTTGGGGTTCCGGCACGCTGGATTCCCGGCAACCACGATGAGCCGCAAGTCATGGCCCACGCGGCGGTGCACAGTGATTTACTGGAACCGGTGGTGGATATCGGCCATTGGCGCATCACCCTGCTGGACTCCGCCGTGCCGGGCTCGGTGCCTGGGTACTTGCAGGACCAGCAACTGCAACTATTGGCCCAAGCCTTGAGTGAAGCGCCGAACCGCCATCACCTGGTGTGTTTCCACCATCACCCGGTACCCATCGGTTGTGCGTGGATGGAGCCCATCGGCTTGCGCAACCCCGAGGCTCTGTTTGCCGTGCTCGACCGCTTCCCGCAGGTCAAGGCGGTGCTCTGGGGCCATGTGCACCAGGAAATCGACCGTGAGCGCAATGGTGTGCGCCTGTTGGCGTCACCGTCCACTTGCATCCAGTTCGCGCCGGGCAGCGAGGATTTCAATGTCAGCGAAGAGGCCCCAGGCTATCGCTGGCTGCGCCTGCACGCCGATGGGCGGTTGGAAACCGGGGTGGAGCGGGTGAAAAATTTTGCCTTTACCGTGGATTACGGCAGCAACGGCTATTAAAGGCGGCGAACACTGATCAGACATGTGGGGAGAGGGCTGGATGATCGGCTGCTCACACCACCCCGATCCCTGTAAACTGCGCCTTTTTCGCGCAAGCACGGAGAGCCCGGCATGTCCGCTTCGATCCTGTATATCCACGGCTTCAACAGCGCGCCCGCGTCCAACAAGGCCTGCCAGTTGATCCGCGTGATGGACAACCTCGGCCTGGCCGGCCAACTGCGCGTGCCGGCCCTGCATCACCACCCCCGCCAGGCGATCCCGCAGTTGGAGGCGGCCATCCGCGAACTGGGGCGGCCACTGCTGGTCGGCAGCTCGCTCGGCGGCTACTATGCAACCCATCTTGCCGAACGCCATGGTCTCAAGGCGCTGCTGGTCAACCCGGCGGTCAGCCCTCATCGGATGTTCGACGGTTACCTGGGCACCCAGAAGAACCTCTATACCGATGAAACCTGGGAGCTGACCCACGACCACGTCACGGCGCTGGCCGAGCTTGAGGTCCCGGCGCCCCAGGATGCCGCGCGTTATCAAGTGTGGTTGCAGACCGGGGATGAAACCCTGGATTATCGCCTCGCCCAGCAGTATTACCGGGCGTGTGCCCTGCGCATCCAGGCCGGCGGCGACCATGGTTACCAGGGCTTTGCCCAGCAATTGCCGGCCTTGTTGAGCTTTGCCGGCATTGGCGCAGATCAGTATCAATCCTTCGATTTCGCGGCACTGTAATTGCTTTGGAAATCCCAGGTTACTTTTTAATCGAACGACTCACGACGAGACCCCATGGCCACTCCCAGCGCTAGCTCTTATAACGCCGACGCCATCGAAGTCCTCTCGGGCCTCGACCCGGTGCGCAAACGCCCCGGCATGTACACCGACACCAGTCGGCCGAACCACCTTGCCCAGGAAGTCATCGACAACAGCGTCGACGAAGCCTTGGCCGGGCACGCCAAGTCGGTGCATGTCATTCTCCACGCTGACCACTCCCTGGAAGTGTCCGACGACGGTCGTGGCATGCCGGTGGACATTCACCCGGAAGAGGGTGTGTCGGGCGTAGAACTGATCCTCACCAAGCTGCACGCCGGGGGTAAGTTCTCCAACAAGAACTACCAGTTCTCCGGTGGCTTGCACGGCGTGGGTATTTCCGTGGTCAACGCCTTGTCCACGTTGGTACGGGTCAAGGTCAAGCGCGACGGCAACGAGTACGAGATGACCTTCGCCGATGGCTACAAAGCCAGCGAATTGCAGGTGATCGGCACCGTTGGCAAGCGCAATACCGGCACCAGCGTGTACTTCGCGCCGGACCCGAAATACTTCGATTCGCCAAAATTCTCCATCAGCCGCCTCAAGCACGTGCTCAAGGCCAAGGCCGTGTTGTGCCCGGGCCTGCTGGTCACCTTTGAAGACAAGGGTACTGGCGAGAAAGTCGAGTGGCACTACGAAGACGGCCTGCGTTCCTACCTGGAAGATTCCGTCAGCGATTTCGAACGCCTGCCCAACGAGCCGTTCTGCGGCAGCCTGGCCGGTAATAAAGAAGCCGTCGACTGGGCGCTGCTGTGGTTGCCCGAGGGCGGTGACAGCGTGCAGGAAAGCTACGTCAACCTGATCCCAACCGCCCAGGGCGGCACCCACGTCAACGGTTTGCGCCAAGGCTTGCTGGATGCCATGCGCGAATTCTGCGAATACCGCAGCCTGTTGCCGCGCGGCGTGAAGCTGGCGCCGGAAGACGTGTGGGAGCGCATCGCGTTCGTGCTGTCGATGAAAATGCAGGAGCCGCAATTCTCCGGCCAGACCAAAGAGCGCCTGTCGTCCCGTGAAGCGGCAGCGTTTGTCTCCGGGGTGGTCAAGGATGCCTTCAGCCTGTGGCTCAACGAACACCCGGAATTGGGCCTGGCCCTGGCCGAGCTGGCAATCAACAACGCCGGTCGCCGTCTGAAAGCCAGCAAGAAAGTCGAGCGCAAGCGCATCACCCAAGGCCCGGCACTGCCCGGCAAGTTGGCTGATTGCGCCGGGCAGGACCCGATGCGCTCAGAGCTGTTCCTGGTGGAGGGTGACTCCGCCGGCGGTTCCGCCAAGCAAGCGCGGGATAAGGAATTCCAGGCGATCCTGCCGTTGCGCGGCAAGATCCTCAACACCTGGGAAGTCGATGGCAGTGAAGTCCTGGCCAGCCAGGAAGTACACAACATCGCCGTGGCCATTGGCGTCGATCCGGGCGCGGCGGACATGAGCCAACTGCGCTACGGCAAGATCTGCATCCTCGCCGACGCCGACTCCGACGGTCTGCACATCGCAACCCTGTTGTGCGCGTTGTTTGTGCAGCACTTCCGCCCGTTGGTGGATGCCGGTCACGTCTACGTCGCCATGCCGCCGCTGTACCGGATCGACCAGGGCAAGGAGATTTTCTATGCCC
This sequence comes from Pseudomonas sp. MPR-R2A5, assembly GCF_058793055.1. Classification (NCBI taxonomy): domain Bacteria; kingdom Pseudomonadati; phylum Pseudomonadota; class Gammaproteobacteria; order Pseudomonadales; family Pseudomonadaceae; genus Pseudomonas; species Pseudomonas sp. MPR-R2A5. The sequence goes on along the minus strand of NZ_JBXAFK010000007.1, from coordinate 90,926 downwards.
TGGACGAGGCCGAGCGCGATGGCATCCTCGACCGCCTGGTGGCCGAGAAGAAACGCGGCAAGCCACAGGTCACGCGATTCAAGGGCCTGGGTGAAATGAACCCGCCGCAACTGCGTGAAACCACCATGGACCCGAACACCCGGCGCCTGGTGCAGTTGACCCTGGAAGACTTCGACGCCACATCGGAAATGATGGACATGCTGCTGGCGAAGAAACGCGCGCCAGACCGCAAGTCCTGGCTGGAGTCCAAGGGCAACCTGGCCGAGGTGTTGGGCTGATGCGCACAGGTTTCGCCCTGGCGATCCTGATGTTGAGCGGGCTGGCGGCCACCCCGGTGGTGGCCGCGCCCGTGGCTGAGCTCAAGCTGGTGTCCGAACACCCGGTAGAGGGCATGCGCGGCGGTAACCTGTCAGGCCTGGCGCTGTGTGGCAAGGAGCTATGGACGGTTTCCGACCGTGATGACGACCGGATCTACCGCCTCGATATCAGCGCGTCGACCTGGCAGGCCGAAACCGTGAAGATTGACGTGCCGCCAGTGCCCGAGTCCGGCTTGCCCTGGGGCTTGCGCTCGCGCACCAAGGCCGCTTCATTCATTCGCGGCGGCGACCTGGACTTTGAAGGCATCACCTGCGATGCCGCGGGCAACCGCTACATTGTCAGCGAAGCCCATGCGGCGGTGTTGCAAGTGCCGGTAACCGGTGAGCCGCAATGGTTGAAAATCGCCCCCGGCATGGTGCGCGAAGCCCGCGCCAGTGGCATGTTGCTGCATTTCAATGCCCTGTTTGAAGGCTTGGCGGTCAACCCGGAAGGCAGCCAGATCTGGTTGGCTGCGGAGCGTGAACGGCGAGGCCTGATTTCCATCAAGCGGCCGCAAAGCCTTTGGGATTGTGACGGCCCCTGCGTGTTGTTGAGCGAGGCTGGCCAGGAAATGCAACCGGCCAAATTCCCCAACGCCAAGGCGGTGTCCAAGGATTTTGCCGACCTGGCGCTATTTGGCGGCAAGCTGTTTACTCTGGAGCGTAATGCGTTCCAGATTTGCCGGCGCGATGCGGTCACGGCCAAGGTCGAGCTGTGCTGGTCATTTGCCGACGAGACTCTGACGCCCGAGCGCCGCTATGCCCAGCCCTACGGCCTGGCCGAAGCCCTGGTGGTGGATACGGACGGTGCGTGGATTGGTATCGACAATAATTTCGGCCCGCGTGCCGATGGTGAAAAACGCCCCGTGGTCTATCGTTTCGCCGCCCCTGCCGGCGGCTGGAGCGCCAAGCCATGAGCCCCCGCTTTTTTGAATTGACCCGGCGCTGCGGCATTTCCGCTGCGCCTTACCAAATATTGATGAGGCCCGCATGAGTGACATCCTCGCAGACAGCTTAGATGGCGTAGAACGCCGGTCGCTGGCTGACTTCACCGAAAATGCCTACCTCAACTACTCCATGTACGTGATCATGGACCGTGCCTTGCCGCATATCGGCGACGGCCTGAAGCCTGTACAGCGGCGCATCATCTACGCCATGAGTGAGTTGGGCCTGGATGCCGATTCCAAGCACAAGAAGTCGGCGCGTACGGTCGGTGACGTGCTCGGTAAGTTCCACCCCCACGGCGACTCGGCATGCTACGAAGCCATGGTGCTGATGGCCCAGCCGTTCAGCTACCGCTACACATTGGTGGACGGCCAGGGTAACTGGGGCGCACCGGATGACCCCAAGTCCTTCGCCGCCATGCGTTACACCGAGGCACGCCTGTCGCGTTATTCGGAAGTGCTGCTCAGCGAGCTGGGCCAGGGCACCGCGAATTGGGGCCCGAACTTCGACGGCACCCTCGACGAACCCCTGGTGTTGCCGGCGCGTTTGCCCAATATCCTGCTCAATGGCACCACGGGTATTGCCGTGGGCATGGCCACGGACGTACCGCCGCATAACCTGCGCGAGGTCGCGACCGCCTGCGTGCGCCTGCTGGATGAACCCAAGGCCACGGTCGAGCAGCTCTGCGAGCATATCCAGGGGCCGGATTACCCCACCGAAGCAGAAATCATCACGCCGCGCGCCGACCTGCTGAAGATGTACGAGACCGGCAAGGGCTCGGTGCGCATGCGTGCGGTGTACCACATCGAGGACGGCGACATTATCGTCACCGCGCTGCCGCACCAGGTGTCCGGTGCCAAGGTGCTGGAGCAGATCGCGGCGCTCATGCAGGCCAAACCGTCGAAACTGCCGCAGGTTGCCGACCTGCGCGACGAGTCCGACCACGAAAACCCGTGCCGAATCGTGATCATCCCGACCAATAGCCGGGTCGACCACGAAGTGCTGATGCAGCATTTGTTTGCCAGCACCGACCTGGAGTCCAGCTACCGGGTCAACATCAACATCATCGGCCTGGACGGCAAGCCGCAGCTGAAAAACCTGCGCAACCTGCTGGTGGAGTGGCTGGAGTTCCGGGTGCAGACCGTGCGTCGCCGCCTGCAATTCCGCCTCGACAAGGTCGAGCGCCGCCTGCACCTGTTGGACGGCTTGCTGATTGCCTACCTCAACCTGGATGAAGTGATCCACATCATCCGTACCGCCGAGCACCCGAAAGCCGAACTGATCGCGCGTTTCGAGCTGAGTGAGATCCAGGCCGACTACATCCTCGACACCCGTTTGCGTCAGTTGGCGCGACTGGAAGAAATGAAGCTGCGCGACGAACAGGATGCGTTGCTCAAGGAGCAGGCCAAGCTGCAAGCGCTGCTGGGCAGCGAAGCCAAGTTGAAGAAATTGGTGCGTAGCGAACTGATCAAAGACGCCGAAACCTACGGCGACGACCGTCGTTCGCCGATCGTCGAGCGCGCCGAAGCCAAGGCCCTGACAGAAACCGAGTTGCTCCCAAACGAGAAAATTACCGTCGTTCTGTCGGAAAAGGGTTGGGTTCGTTCCGCCAAGGGGCATGATATTGACGCCACTGGTTTGTCGTACAAGGCCGGTGATGGCTTCAAGACTGCCGCCGCCGGGCGTTCCAACCAGTTTGCGGTGTTTATCGACTCCACCGGGCGCAGTTATTCGGTGCCGGCCCATACCTTGCCGTCCGCACGGGGGCAGGGCGAGCCGCTGACCGGGCGTCTGACGCCGCCACCGGGGGCGAATTTCGAGTGCGTGCTGCTGCCGGACGACGATTCGTTGTATGTCATCGCTTCCGACGCGGGGTACGGGTTCGTGGTCAAGGGTGAAGACCTGCAGGCCAAGAACAAGGCGGGCAAGGCGCTGTTGAGCCTGCCGAACAACGCCAAGGTGATCCTGCCGCGGCCGGTGGACGATCGCGAGAGCAATTGGCTGGCGTCGGTCACCACCGAAGGGCGCTTGCTGGTCTTCAAGATCAGCGATTTGCCGCAGTTGGGCAAAGGCAAGGGCAACAAGATCATTGGTATTCCAGGGGAGCGGGTCGCCAGTCGTGAAGAGTATGTGACCGACATCGCGGTGATCCCTGAAGGCTCTACCCTGGTGCTGCAGGCGGGTAAACGCACATTGTCGCTGCGTCCTGACGACCTTGAACATTACAAGGGCGAGCGTGGACGGCGTGGTAACAAATTGCCGCGGGGCTTCCAGCGTGTGGATGCCTTGCTGGTGGAAACGCCTGTTTAAGGCGGCAAGGAGGGCTTGGCGGGTTTCGCCTTGAAGCAGGCCTTGGAAAGGCAAAAACCATTCCCAGCGGCCTGCGCCTTGCCTGACCCGCTTTAAGGTGACAACGCGGTGGGGAAACTCACTGAGAACGCCCTCTGGAGCCGTTGATCTACGATTTAACGCGTAGATCGACGCTTTGGCGCTGGAGTCATGGCGCATATTCACGGATGATATGGCCTTTCCAGCGCCGGCGTGGCCGAGCGTGTTTAGGTTATTTTTAAGTATTACATTGTGGTTCGCCTTGTGGCAGCCACCTGGATGGGATGATGACTGCTCCACGCCTTCCTTTTATTTTGATGCTCGCTGGCCTTCTGGGGCTGGCGGGTTGCAGCACACACCAGCCTGTGTCGCTGTATCAGCTGGACAGCGGAAGTCCGGCCCAGCCCGCACAAACTGCGGGTATGGCAGTTTTACTGGGCCCGGTAGTCGTCGCTGACTACCTGCAACGTGAAACCCTGCTACAGCGTCAGAACGACGGCAGCCTGCAAGGTTCCGTTGATGGTCGTTGGGCCGGCAGCCTATCGTCCGACATCAACCAGCTGATGCTGCGCCAGGTGGCGGGTCAACTGGACAGCCAGCGTGTGGTCCTTGCGCCTGCACCCACTGGCTTTACCCCGGATGTTCAGGTGTTGCTGACCATTACCCGGCTTGATTCCGGTAAATCGCAACCGGCGATTCTCGATGCGCAATGGCGCTTGATCGACCGTCGTGGCCAGGTGCGCGATAACCGAATCGTGCACCTGCAGGAAGAACACACCGGCACCACCGCGTCCCAGGTCCAGGCCCAGGGCGTATTGTTGCAACACCTGGCGCAGCAGTTGTCGGTGGCCCTCAAGCCATTGGCCAACCAGCCGCCAATCGCCGAGGCACCGCGCAAGCAGGCTCCGGTACAGGCCAAGCCCGCAGAGCCGCAGAAACCGAAGATGCCGATGGCGACACCGATTCGCACGGATATGGAAGTGTTCAGGTTCTGATCTGAATCGCAGACAAACAAAAAGGCCCGCTGACTCAGCGGGCCTTTTTGTTTGTGGTGAGATAAGTCACGGCGCAGATCAAGTGTGGGAGGGGGCTTGCTCCCGATAACGGTGGTTCAGTCAATGATGTGCTGACTGATGCTCCGCAATCGGGGGCAAGCCCTAATGCCGTTCAGTTAAGCGTACATCGCCTTTTGTAGGAGCGAGGGGGACGCCTAGTTCTTGCTCGCGAAAAACGTCAACGATAACGCGTGTCTCCTGAATGAACGCGGCGCCTGTGAGTTTTTCGCGAGCAAGCTCGCTCCTACAAAAAAGCCTTAACTGAACGGCATTAGGGCAAGCCCCCTCTCACATGAGTCCGGCGGTGTTCTTCAGGGCTTTGTACGGGTCTCATGCATCCGCGCCAACTGCCGTTCCAGCATTGATGGATACGGCTCCATCAAGCGCTCCACACAACTGGCGCCTTCTGGGCTGGCAATGGGGCGAATACGCGCGCGTTGGCGAATCAGCGTGTCTTCGCTGATCTTGCGCTCCACCAGCAGGAGATTGCGGCTGTGTTGGGACAGGGCCAGCGCATCCTGGGCGATCTCGGTCAGCAGCAGGTCGATCTGGCTCATGCCAAACAGGTCGTCACCCACCGTCAGGCCCAGTTGCAGTTGCAAGGTGATGCCGCTGTCGGCCACTTCGATCTGCAATTCATGGCCCAGGGCGCGCAGCAGCTCGCCGCAGCAGATGGCGTTGGTCAGGTAGTCTTCGCCGCTGTCTTCGCTGTGGAACAGCATCAACGTGCTGCCGTCGTTCAGGGTGTGCAGCTCGCTCTGGTAGAGCGAGGCGGCCTGGTCGAGGCAATCGCGGTAGCGTTCCAGTAATTCGGTCAGGCGGGCGCGGGGCAGGCGGCGCAGTTGGTCCTGGGCGCCCAATTGCACGGCCAGTACGGCGCTGTGCTGGGGCTCGGCGTTCTTCGCTGGCACGGGCTTGGGCGCAACGGCGGTGCTGGCCGAGGTGTCGCGCAGGTCGGCGAATGGGTCTTCGTCGTCCAGCTCGTCTTCTTCGGCCCGGATCACATGGCGTGGCGCTGGTTTCAGGCCGGCTACCGGAGGGCGCTCGTCAAAGCCCGGGTCGCGCAGGTCGTGTACTTCGAACTCGGGCTCGGGTTCAATCTCGCGTACCACCGGTTCCGGAGCGAAGCTGGCATGAAGTTGGCGCGCAAGGTCGCCGATTTCGTCCTGGCGATCGGTGGCCGGGGTATGTTCGTCGATATCCCGCAGCCAGATGCGCAGTTGCATCAGTGGCGTCGAGATATGCCGCCCCAGGCGCAGGCTCAAGGCCAGGGCCAGGGCCAGCAGGATCGCGCTGAGGATGCCCATGCTTTGCAGGCTGATGGTCATCGGCTGCTGGAATTGCTGCATGTCCAGGCTGATGCGCAATTGACCCGCCTTCACATCCTGGAACGTGATATTGCTCTGGTACAAGCCTTCGGCTTCGCCCAGCAGGCCGTTTTTCGGGCGTTGCCCGGCTTCGGCCATGATGCGGTTGTCCACGCTGTAGATGGCGGCGTGGGCGACCAACGGGTTCTTGGTCAGGTTGTTGAGCAGCACGTTGAGGCTGAGGATGTCGTTGGACACCAGCAGCTCGGTCGCCGAGGTGGCGGTCTGGGTGGTCAGGCTTTCGCCCAACGCATCGGCTTGCTCATGCATGGCCTGTTTGAACTGCAAACCCATCACGCAGGCGTAGATCACCAGGGCCAGGGCGACCAGGATCACGTTATGGCTGGCGATGCGTAATGCGATCGGTACACGGCGGTGGCGCAGTGCCCGGAAGATCAGCAGGAAGAAGTTGTCGGTTTTTACTGGCGTGGGCCGGTTCACTTGAGCTCGGCTCTTAGTCCGTGAAGTTGACGCGCAGTATAGCGACAGGCCCAAGACCGGCAAAGCGCTGGCTGTGCCCGGTGGTCACTGAAAGTGGGTAGAATGCGGTTTTTTTCCAGCCTGGGGGTGCGCTTTGCGCGAAATTGTCCTGATCAACATCACCGGCGAAGACCGACCGGGTCTCACCGCGGCCATTACCGGCGTTCTGGCCCAGGGTGGTGTAAACATTCTCGACATCGGCCAGGCGGTGATCCACGACACCCTGTCGTTCGGCATCCTGGTGGAAATCCCGAGCACCGAGCAGGCGTCTTCCGTGCTCAAGGACATTCTGTTTACGGCATACAAGCTGGATCAACAGGTACGGTTCACCCCGGTGTCCGAAGAGGATTACCAGCACTGGGTGGCCGGCCAGGGCAAGAAACGCCATATCGTCACCTTGTTGACCCGCAAAGTGACCGCCGAGCAGTTGCAGCGCGTCAGCTCGATCACCGCGCAGTTTGGGTTGAACATCGACCATATCGACCGTCTGTCAGGTCGTATGCCACTGGACACCCCGGCCGACAAGGGCAAGGGCTGCATCGAGTTTTCCGTGCGCGGCGAACCGGCAGACCCGCAGGCCCTGCGCGCTGAATTCCTCAGCGTGGCCCAGGAGCTGAACGTCGATATCGCCTTCCAGGAGGACTCGCTGTTCCGCCGCAACCGCCGCCTGGCGGTGTTCGACATGGACTCGACGCTGATCGAAGCCGAAGTCATCGACGAACTGGCCAAGGCAGCCGGTGTGGGTGAGCAAGTTTCTGAAATCACCGAACGCGCGATGGCCGGTGAGCTGGACTTCCGCGCCAGCTTCAAGGAGCGCCTGGCGTTGCTCAAGGGGCTGGATGTGAGCGTGCTGGACTCCATCGGCGCTTCCCTGCGCCTGACCGAAGGTGCCGAAACCCTGTTCGCCGAGCTCAAGCGCCTGGGTTACAAGACCGCGATCCTGTCCGGTGGCTTTACCTACTTCGCCAAGCAATTGCAGGCCAAGTTGGGCATCGACTATGTGTTCGCCAACGAACTGGAAGTGGTCGACGGCAAGGTGACTGGCGTGGCGGTGGAGCCGATTGTCGACGCACAGCGCAAGGCCGACCTGCTGAAGGAGCTGGCCCACAAGGAAGGTTTGCGTCTGGAGCAGACCATTGCGGTGGGCGACGGTGCGAATGACCTGCCGATGCTGGCAATTGCCGGTTTGGGTGTGGCGTTCCGTGCCAAACCCTTGGTCAAGCAATCGGCCAAGCAGGCGATTTCGACCTTGGGGCTGGATGGTGTGCTGTATCTGCTGGGCTTTCGCGACCGCGACGGTCAGCTCTAATCCGAAGTCACTGTAGGAATACAGTCAACATGTGGGAGGGGGCTTGCCCCCGATGACGGTGGAACAGCCAATATACCTGTGGCTGGACTACCGCTATCGGGGGCAAGCCCCCTTCCACATTGGATCTCTGCAGGTTTTGAATCAGGCTTTCGGCAGTGCGATGCCCTGGCCCATCTGCACCGGCGAACCGGCCACCAGTTCCTCAGCCCACTTCACCTGATCAGGCCCGAACAGCACGATCGCGGTGGAGCCCAACTTGAAGCGACCCAGCTCCGCACCCTTCTCCAGGTGAATCGGCGCGCGTGCCGCTTCGTCATAGCGGAAGGTTTTCAGCTCGCGCTTGGGCGGCGTGACCAGCCCGGCCCACACGGTTTCAATCGAGGCGACGATCATCGCGCCGACCAACACCACGGCCATCGGGCCGCGTTCGGTGTCAAACAGGCAGACCACACGCTCGTTACGGGCAAACAGTTCCGGCACGTTTTCGGCGGTGGTCTGGTTGACCGAGAAAATCCGCCCAGGCACGTAGACCATTTCGCGCAGGGTACCGGCCAGCGGCATATGCACGCGGTGGTAGTCCTTCGGCGACAGGTAGATGGTGGCAAAATCACCGCCCATGAAAGGCGCTGCCACGGCAGCATCGCCGCCCAGCAACTCCAGCACGCTGAAGCTGTGGCCCTTGGCCTGGAATACCCGGCCATGTTCGATCGGGCCGAGCTGGCTGACCGCACCGTCAGCCGGGCTCAGTACGGCGCCAGGGGTCGGGTCCAGTGGGCGCGCGCCGTCTTTCAAGGCGCGGGTGAAGAAGGCGTTGAAGTGCTCGTAGGCGGTCACGTCTTCCACCAGGGCTTGGGACATGTCCACTTGATAGCGCTTGGCAAACCACGTGGTGAAGGCATTCTTGAACCAGCGTACGCGGCACTCGGCAATGCAGCCGGCCAGCCGCGACAGCAGGTGATGCGGCAGCAAGTACTGGCTGAGGATAAACAACTGCTTTTTCATTAACTGTCCTTAAACCTTAAATCTCAACGGGGGTGTCGGGGTGGTTGCCCCATTCGCCCCAGGAACCGGCATAACCTTTGACTCGCGGATAACCGAGCGCCTTGGCCACCAGGTAGGTGAAGCCAGAGCGGTGGTGAGTCTGGCAGTGGGTGATGATTTCTTTATCGGGGGTCAGCCCGAGGCTTTCGAGGATCTGCGGCATGTCGCGGCGGATGCGCAGGTTGCGTGCCTTGTCCATGCCGGCGGTCCATTCGAAGTTCACAGCGCCGGGGATGTGGCCCCCCTTGGCGGCGAGGACTTTCTCGCCGGAATACTCCAGCGGGCCGCGTGCGTCCCAGATACCCAGGTCCGCCGCGCCGAGGCGGCTTTGCAGGTATTCGCGGGTTGCGGTGGGGCCCTCGTGCAGCGTGAGGCTGACGGGGCCACCGACGGGGGCGGGTACGTCGGTGGACACTGGGTGCTGCTCAGCCAGCCAGGCCAGCAGGCCGCCATCGAGGTAGTGGTATTTCTGATGGCCGATCACGTCGAGCATCCAGATAAAACGGCCAGCCCAGCCACCGCCTTCGTCGTCGTAGACCACGTAGGTTGCGTCCGGGGTGTGGCCCAGTTCGCCGAACAGTTTTTCCAGGTCGGCTTTGTTGGGCAGCAGGCCGGGTGCCGGCGGCTGGCCCAGTTGGGTGCGCTTGGGGTCAACGAAATGCGCGCCGGGGATATGCCCTTCGGCGTAGCGGGCGGCACTGGTGAGATCCACCAGAATCAGGTGTTCGGCATCAAGGCGACCGAGCAGGTCGCTGGATTCGATCACCAGCGGCAAGCCAGAGAAGTCAGGCATGTGAGGTCTCCTGGGCACAAATGTTGGCGATAAAGGACCGCGATTGTAGCGCAAGCATCAGGCGCTGCGGTTGGTAAAGCTGTGCAGGGCTTTCTCGATGCACTGGGCGGTTTTGCCGAAGGCCTGCACGGTGGTTTCCGAAAATGGCCCGCCGCCCTGGTCGGCCACCATCAACATCACCACGCGGCCATTGCAGCTCAGCGAACGCAGCAACAGGTGTTCCCCGGTGAACAGGCGACGCAGGATCGGCGGCAACAGGGCCGAGAACTGTGCGTGGTTGTCGGGCGTCAGGCGCACCTGGGCGGATTTTTCCAGCATGCGTTGCAGCAGCGTGCTGTGGACCACATCCAGGCTCAGGTTCGCGGCGTCCTTCGGCAGGCCATCGGCCTGATGCACGCGCAAGGTGCTCAGGGCGCGATCCGCCATAAACAGCAACACTCGTTGCATGCCACTGGCGACCAGCGCTTCCTTGGCGCACGTGGTCAAGTGCATGGCATTGGCAAAGCGGCTCGGCTCCACCAGCAACTCCGTGCAACGCTTGCGCCAGATGGCCAGGGACTCTGCGGTAGGTGGCGGCGCGGGCAGCAGGCCGCGATGGATCTTCTGCACATTCCATGGCCAGATCAGCGACAGCGCCGGGTGCCAAAGGTCGGGCATCAACGTCGTACGGGCGCTGGTGACGGCTTGCTGGTGGGACTGTTGCTGTACTTCGCTCAATGGCTGTTGCAGGTACAGGGCCGTGAGGTACTGCCAGCGTTTGGTGTGCGGGCAGGTCCATGACTCTTGCGCCGACATCGCCAGACCGTTGGCCAGCAGCACGGTATTGGCGGGTTGGTTCAACCAGCGGCGCAGGCTGGGGTCGGCATCGAGCAATTGCTGATGGCGCAGCGGGTCATCTTCCCGGGCGATGTGCAATGCCTTGACCAGCAGGCGTTGTTCCTTCAGCAGCAGGTTATAACCCTGGGACACCCAGATGGGCAGGTGCCAGGTTTCAGTCAGGCCGAGGCACAGGTCCAGCAGGCGGACGCCAAATAACTCCTGTTCGACCTGACGTGCCGACTGGCTTTTGTGGATAACTCGCAGTTCCCACTCTTCCAAGAGCTTGGGGTAGGCAACCGCCATCGGCCACAGCGGCGATAGAAACAGCAAGCTGCCCCAGTGAATGTCTTGCCACAGCCGCGCCAGGCGGCTGGCGAACAGGCCGTTGGCCTGCTGGGAAGCGTGTTGGCTCACCAGCAGCAGTTGGCGCAAGGCGACGGGAATCTCATTGGCAGGCACTGAAGGCAGGCGCGCGAGCAACTCTTCGGCGCGTTTGAGGCCGAGGCGGTTGAGCGCCACTTCGAGGTTTTCCGCCGGTTCCGCCAGGCTGCCATGGGTGTGGCTGTTGGCTTCGCGCATCACGCTGAGCACCAGCGCGGGGCTGTCTTGCATCAGTTCGGCAATATCTCGCAACGAACTGCGGCTGTCGCGGATGGCTTTGCACACGCGCTCGTGGTTCGCCTGGGGAACGGGCAGCCGCACTTCGTCCAGACGCTTGATCCAAGCAGCGAGGGTGGTGGGTTTTACAGTGGGTACGGTCGTTTCATTAGCCATGATTGGGGCGCGATCATCACTTGCGGTCAACACGCCCAGAGCGGGCCGAACTGGCTTTTCGCCTTAACGGCCTATAGTCTGGCGCAGTTTTGCCGATAAGTAGAACAAGAGTTTTGCAGTTCCTCCAAATATGTCCATGAACCTCACGGCGCAAGTACACATCCCCTATGGCTAAAATAATCGGCATCATCGTCGTCATCGCAAGCGTGCTCGGTGGGTACGTCCTGTCCCACGGTAAGATCGCTGCGTTGATCCAGCCCTTTGAAGTGCTGATTATTGGTGGTGCGGCGTTCGGCGCATTCTTGCAGGCCAACCCCGGCTACATGACCATGCATGTGATCAAGAAGTCGCTGGGCATGTTCAGCTCGCGCTTTTCCCACACCTTCTACCTGGAAGTGCTGGGGCTGATCTACGAGATCCTCAACAAGAGCCGCCGTGAAGGCATGATGGCCATCGAAGGCGACATCGAAGATGCCGCGGCCAGCCCGATTTTCGCCAAGTACCCGGCCGTGCTCAAAGATGAGCGCATGACCGCGTATATCTGTGACTACCTGCGCATCATGTCCTCGGGCAACATGGCGCCCCATGAGCTGGAAGGCCTGTTCGACATGGAGCTGTTCAGCCTCAAGGAAGAGCTGGAGCATCCTTCCCACGCGGTGACCGGTGTTGCCGACGGTATGCCTGGTTTCGGTATCGTCGCGGCGGTACTGGGTATCGTGGTGACCATGGCGTCCCTCGGCGAGGGCGACCAGAAAGCTATCGGTATGCACGTAGGTGCGGCCCTCGTGGGTACCTTCTTCGGTATTCTTGCGGCCTATGGTTTCTTCGGCCCGCTCGCCACCTCCCTGGCCCACGATGCCAAGGAAGAAATCAATCTGTATGAAGCGATCAAGGCCAGCCTGGTCGCTTCGGCATCGGGCATGCCGCCTTCGCTGGCGGTGGAATTCGGTCGCAAGGTGCTGTACCCGAAACATCGCCCGAGTTTTGCCGAGTTGGAACAAGCGGTTCGCGGTCGCTAAGCCATGGAAAACAACCAGCCGATAATCATCAAGCGCGTCAAGCGCTTCGCCGCGGGGCACCATGGTGGCGCCTGGAAAATCGCCTTCGCCGACTTCGCGACGGCGATGATGGCGTTCTTTCTGGTGCTGTGGCTGATGTCCACGGCCACGCCCGAGCAGAAGATCGCCATCGCCGGTTACTTCAAGGACCCTATTGGCTTCTCGGAAAGTGGCACCCCCTTTGTAATCGACCTTGGCGGTTCGCCGCAGTTGGCGCCTGAGCGCACCATCAACCCGGAGGTCAAGACCGAGGCGCCCCAGGAAAAAATTCCGATCGAGCGCGATACCGTCGAGAGCATGGCTGAGCAGGTCGAGCAGGAACGCCTTGAATTGCTGCTGCAGGAATTGCAGACCAAGGTCGAGGAAAACCCTCAACTGCTGAAGTTCAAGGATCAGATTTCCTTCGAGATTACCCCGGAAGGCTTGCGTATCCAGATCACTGACGCCGCGAACCGGCCGATGTTCGACTCCGGCAGCGCGCGCTTGAAGCCGTATTTCGAAGATATCCTGCTGGCCATGGCCGACACCATCAAGGCCGTGCCGAACAAGATCAGTATCAGCGGCCACACCGATGCCAAGCCGTATGCGGGGCAGGGCGACTTCGGCAACTGGGAGCTTTCGGCCAACCGTGCCAACGCTGCTCGCCGTGCACTGGTGGCCGGCAGCTACCCGGACGCGCAAGTGGCACGAGTGGTCGGCTTTGCCTCTTCCCAATTGTTTGATCCGAAAGACCCGTTCAACCCGATCAACCGTCGCATCGATATCGTTGTGCTGACTAAAAAGGCCCAGCGAGCGATTGAAGGCGATCAGCCACCGCCGCCGCCGACATCCGGCGCAGGCGCGCCAGGTGAAACCCCCGCCGATCCGAATGCGATTGCGCCTGGGCAGGAGCCATTGCCGGCGCATGAGCTGCGGCAGAAGCTGAACCTGTTTGATGACGGCGGGGTGAAGGATCCTACGGTGCCTGCGACGGGCTCGTAGCCACACCGGATATTTGTGGTGAACAAGCCTGTTGTGGGGGAGGGTGCGGGCTTGTTGTGGGATGCGGGCGTGCCCTGATGCCTGTCAGTTAAGGCGGAACACTGTAACTGTGGCGAGCGGGCTTGCCCCGCGTTGGGCTGCGAAGCAGCCCCAGAACCCGCCGCAGAGGAGTGCCTGATACTCCGCATTCCGATTGATTGGGGCCGCTTCGCAACCCAACGCGGGGCAAGCCCGCTCGCCACGACAGGCTTGCTCGCCAGATATTGCGTGGGGTGGTCTAGTAACTGCTTTCGGGCAAGCTCGCAATAATCGACCGATAGCTGTTCATCCGCTGCTGCTGCACGCGGCCATCCTCCAGCGCCTTGAGCAAGGCGCAACCGGGCTCGCGGTCGTGTTTGCAATCGCGGAAGCGGCAAGTGCCGATCAGGTCGTTGAATTCGATAAAGCCGGCTTCTACATCGCTGCGGCTGACGTGGCCGAGGCCGAATTCTCGAATACCTGGGGAGTCGATCAGCTCACCGCCGCCGGGGAAGTGGAACAATCGCGCGGTGGTGGTGGTGTGGGTGCCCTGGCCGGACAGTTCCGACAGCGGGCCGACACGGGTGTCGACTTCCGGTAGCAGGCTGTTGACCAGCGACGACTTGCCCACGCCGGACTGGCCGACAAACACGCTGATACGCCCATTCAGCTGCTGTTGCAGCTGTTCCATGCCGTTGCCGTGATGCGCCGAGACTTCCAGCACCGGGTAACCCAGGGTGCGGTAGACCGCCAGCAACGCATTGAGCGCCGGAGCGTTCTGCTCGTCGATCAGGTCGAATTTGTTCAGCAGCAGCAACGGACGAATGCCGGCATGTTCGGCCGCCACCAGGTAGCGGTCGATCAGGTTGGCATGAGGCTCGGGCAGCGGCGCGAACACTATCACGATCATGTCGACGTTGGCCGCTACCGGCTTGAGCTGGCCACGGCTGTCGGGGCGACGCAATTCGGTGGTACGTGGCAACTGGGCGACGATCACGCCGATACCCTGGTTGCCGGCACGCCAGACCACTTTGTCGCCAGTGACCAGTGCCGGCAGGTTGGCGCGCAGGTGGCAACGGGAAACCGAACCTGCGAATTCGCCCTCCAGCGCCTCGACTTCGACCTGCACACCAAAGTGTGCGATCACCAGGCCGGTTTGTTCGGGGCCCAGGTCGCCGCCCTCGAGCGCTTCCACGGCGGAGGATTCACGTTTGGCGGCGCGAGCGGCGCGTTCACCTTGAATCTTTTCGATGCGCCAGTTTTGGCGACGATTGAGCTGGCGTTTGGCCATTGGTGTTCCGTGTCGATAATGCGAAGGTTGGGTAAAACGGTCGCGAGTCTAGCACGCCCCTGCCTGCTAAACTGCGCAGCTACGCCAAGGTGCCAAGAGAATCAAGCCATGCAAAACCCACAAAACCTGATTTGGATCGATCTGGAAATGACCGGTCTGAACCCCGACACCGACGTCATCATCGAGATGGCGACCATTGTCACCGACAGCAACCTCAACACCTTGGCCGAAGGTCCGGTGATCGCCATCCACCACAGCGATGCCGTACTCGCCACCATGGACGAGTGGAATACTCGTACCCACGGCAACTCGGGCCTGACCCAGCGCGTGCGTGACAGCCGCATCAGCATGGCGGAGGCTGAGGCCGAAACCATCGCTTTCCTGGAGCAGTGGGTGCCGAAGGGCAAGTCGCCGATCTGCGGCAATAGCATCTGCCAGGACCGTCGCTTCCTTTATACCCATATGAAGGCGCTGGAAAGCTACTTCCACTACCGCAACCTGGATGTGTCGACCCTCAAGGAGCTGGCGGCACGCTGGGCGCCGGAAGTCAAAGACAGCTTCCATAAAGGCAGCACCCACCTGGCGCTGGATGATATTCGCGAGTCGATCGCCGAGCTGCAGCATTACCGCAAGCATTTCATCAAGGCTTGAAGAGCCGGCGCTTTCGCGGGCACGCCTGCTTCCACATTCGTTCCGCGTTCGTCATGGCGACTCGGTCAAGAGCGGGAGGGGGCTTGCCCCCGATGGCAGGCAACTCGATTTATCGCCAAGTGCCCCCTTTTGGTGCCATCAGCAAATGATTAGACTGCCGGCCTCTTTGCAAGGATCGCCCTCATGTTGCTGATGCTCTACCTCATTGCCATTACTGCCGAAGCCATGACCGGCGCCTTGTCTGCCGGTCGGCGCGGCATGGATTGGTTTGGTGTGGTGCTGATCGCCTGTGTGACGGCGCTGGGTGGCGGTTCGGTGCGCGATGTATTGCTCGGTCACTACCCGCTGACGTGGGTCAAGCACCCGGAGTACCTGGTGCTGACCTCGGTTGCCGCGTTGGTGACGATCTTTATCGCGCCGCTGATGCGCCACCTGCGGTCGCTGTTCCTGGCGCTGGATGCGGTGGGGCTGGTGGCCTTCACCCTGATCGGCTGCATGACCGCCCTGGAAATGGGCCATGGCATGTTGGTGGCTTCAGTCAGCGGCGTGATCACCGGGGTTTTTGGCGGCATTCTGCGGGATATCTTCTGCAACGATATCCCGCTCATCTTTCGTCGCGAGCTGTACGCCAGTGTGTCGTTCCTCGCCGCTTGGTTCTACCTGCTGTGCCTCTACCTGGAGCTGCCCAGTGAACAAGCGATTCTGCTGACGTTGTTCAGCGGCTTTCTGCTGCGGTTGCTGGCCATCCGTTTTCACTGGGAAATGCCCAAGTTCGTCTATAACGATGACGTGCATTGACGCTCGGCGTGCTGCTTGAGTGCCCACTCCACATGTTCACGCACCAGCTCCGAGGGGTAATCGCGGCGCGCCTTCAAGGCTTCCAGCACCGGAATGCTCGACGGCGCATTACCCAGGCCCACCGCCAGGTTGCGCAGCCAGCGCTCATAGCCGGCGCGGCGCAACGGTGAACCTTCGGTGCTGCTCAGGAATGTGTCCTCGTCCCACATAAACAGTTCGGCCAGCTCTGCGTTGTCCAGATTGTGCCGTGGCTTGAAATCGCCTTCCGTGGTGGGGCGCGCGAAACGATTCCACGGGCAAACGATCTGACAATCATCGCAGCCGAATACCCGGTTGCCGATCAGTGGGCGCAAGTCTTCTGGGATGGCGCTCTTGAGTTCGATGGTCAGGTAGGAAATGCAGCGCCGGGCATCCAGCACGTAAGGGCCGACGAAGGCGTTGGTGGGGCAGATGTCCAGGCACGCGGTGCAGCGGCCGCAGTGTTCGGTGCTGTGCGGCGGATCAACCGGCAATGGCAGGTCGACAAACAGTTCGCTCAGGAAGAAATAACTGCCGGCCTTGCGATTGAGTACCAGGGTATTTTTGCCGATCCAGCCCAGGCCAGCCTGTTCGGCGATGGCTTTTTCCAGCACCGGTGCGCTGTCGACAAAGGCGCGAAAGCCAAATGGGCCGATCTGTGCCTGAATACGGTCAGCCAATTGTTGGACGCGTTTGCGGATCAGCTTGTGGTAGTCGCGGCCGAGGGCGTAGCGCGAGATGTAGGCTTTTTCCGGTTTGGCCAGCAGTTGTGCCATCTGGGTATCGCCGGGCAGGTAATCCATGCGTAGCGAGACCACGCGCAAGGTGCCGGGCACCAGTTCGTCCGGGTGGGATCGCTTGCTGCCATGGGCGCCCATGTACTCCATCTCGCCGTGGTAACCCGCGTCGAGCCAGCGTTGCAGGTGTTGTTCATGCTCGGCCAGGTCGAGGCCGCTGATGCCGACTTGTTGGAAGCCCAGCTCGCGGCCCCAGTCTTTGATCGATTGGGCGAGGGCGGGCAGGTCGTAGGTAATAGCAGGCATGAGACACGGGAAACCACGGGTTAGATGGGTATAATTCTGCCAGACATCGGAGCTTGAAGACGCATGCCGCAGACAAAACACGCAATAACCGACGTTCAGCCCCTGTTGCCCGGCCATTTGCCGCAACTGGCTGCACGTTCTCCGGACGCCCATAAGGGCCAGTTCGGCCACCTGCTGGTCATCGGTGGCGACCACGGCTTTGGCGGCGCCGCGTTGCTGAGCAGCGAAAGCGCCTTGCGCAGCGGTGCCGGCATGGTTTCCCTGGCGACTCGCGTCGAGCATGTGCCGGCTGCCTTGGCGCGCTTGCCGGAAGTCATGACCGTTGGGGTGAGTTCGGCCAACCAACTGATGGGCTTGCTGGAAAAAATCTCGGTCATCGTCATTGGTCCGGGCCTGGGCGGTGCCGCCTGGGGCAAAAGCCTGTTATCGGTCGCCGCCAACGCCAAACAGCCACAAGTCTGGGATGCCGATGCCTTGAATCAGCTGGCGACCGGCCGCGTAGCGCTTCCGGCTGACTGCGTGATCACCCCGCATCCCGGCGAAGCGGCGCGTTTGTTGGGGATATCGACAGCCGAGGTTCAGGCGGATCGTCTTAAGGTGGCGCGCGCGTTGAGTCAGAAATTCAATGCAGTGGCTATCCTCAAGGGGGCTGGCAGTTTGATCGCCAGCCCGGATGGGCGCGTTTCCCGGTGTGACCAGGGCCACCCGGCCATGGCGACGGCCGGGCTCGGCGATGTGTTGGCCGGCCTGGTGGGCGCACTGCTTGCCCAGGGGATGCCAGCCTTTGACGCCAGTTGCCTGGCCGTGTGGTTGCACGCGACGGCGGGAGATCGCCAGGGCACCTTGGGTCGCGGGTTGGCTGCCAGTGACCTGATACCTGCCATTCGTCAATTGTTGGAGGAGCAGTCGCCGTGCCTGAAGTAAACCGTTTCCTGGCCGATGAAGAGGCCATGGTGCAGTTCGGCCATTGCCTAGCACGGGTCACGAAAGGCGCGGGGCTGATCTTTCTCGAAGGTGACCTGGGGGCGGGCAAGACCACGCTGTCCCGGGGGATTATTCGCGGGTTGGGCCACCAGGGGGCGGTGAAAAGTCCGACCTTTACCCTGGTCGAACCTTATGAGATCGGGGCGATAAGAGCCTTCCACTTCGATCTCTATCGCCTGGTGGACCCTGAAGAGCTGGAGTACATGGGCATCCGTGACTACTTCGACGAAGATGCGTTGTGCCTGATCGAGTGGCCAGATAAAGGCACAGGCTTTTTGCCAAAGCCGGACCTGACCATTACCATTACGCCGCATGAGCATGGACGTCTGCTGAAGTTGTTGCCCCAGAGCGCGCGCGGTGAGTCGTGGTGCGCCGCTCTGGCATTGGAATTCAAATAATTGGTGGGGTTAGGTATGCGCTTTCGCGCGTTGGTTGCTGTCGTAGGGGTGTTGCTTGCGGCAATGACTGTCAATGCTCTGGCTGCTTCACAGGTGAAGAGTGTTCGCCTGTGGCGAGCGCCGGATAACACGCGACTGGTGTTCGACCTGTCTGGCCCTGTCCAGCACAGCGTCTTTACCCTGACGGCGCCTGATCGCCTGGTGATCGATATCAACGGTGCGACCCTGGCCGCGCCGTTGAAAGTCTCCACCGCCAATACGCCGATTACCGCCATGCGCTCGGCCCAGCGTACGCCGACCGACCTGCGTGTAGTGATCGACCTGAAAAAGGTCGTGACCCCGAAAAGCTTCTCCCTGGCACCCAACGCCCAGTACGGCAACCGGCTGGTGGTCGACCTGTTCGACAATGCCGCCGATGCTGCACCGCCGCCTGCGCCGACGCCGAGCGTGGCGACCGTGCCGGCGGTGCCGGTCAATCCGTCGCAACCACAGGTTAAATTGCCACCGCCACCTCCTGCCCCGGCGGGCAAGCGCGACATTATTGTCGTGATCGATGCCGGCCATGGCGGTGAAGACCCGGGCGCCTCCGGTTCACGCGGCCAGCATGAAAAAGACGTGGTACTGGCTATCGCCCGCGAGTTGCAGCGCCAGGTCAACGGCATGAAAGGCTATCGCGCCGAGCTGACCCGTACCGGCGACTACTTCATCCCGCTGCGCGGTCGTACCGAAATCGCCCGCAAGAAAGGCGCCGACCTGTTCGTGTCGATCCACGCCGATGCCGCACCTTCGGCTGCCGCCTTCGGCGCCTCGGTGTTTGCCCTGTCGGATCGCGGCGCCACCTCCGAGACCGCCCGCTGGCTGGCCGATAGTGAGAACCGCTCCGACTTGATCGGTGGGGCCGGCAACGTGTCCCTCGATGACAAGGACAAGATGCTCGCCGGTGTGCTGCTCGACCTGTCGATGACCGCTTCATTGACTTCCAGCCTGAACGTCGGCCAGAAAGTCCTGAGCAACATCGGCCGCGTGACCTCGCTGCACAAGCAGCGTGTGGAGCAAGCCGGGTTCATGGTGCTGAAGTCGCCGGATATTCCATCGATCCTGGTGGAAACCGGGTTCATCTCCAACTCCAACGAAGCCTCCAAGCTGGCCAGCGCCAGCCACCAGCAGGCGTTGGCACGCTCCATCAGTGCCGGCGTGCGTCAGTTCTTCCAGCAGAACCCGCCACCGGGCACCTACATCGCCTGGCTGCGCGACTCCGGGAAAATCGCCCAGGGCCCGCGTGACCATCGCGTGCAGCCTGGCGACACCCTGGCCATGCTGGCTGTCCGCTTCCAGGTGTCGGCCGCGACCTTGCGCAGCGCCAACAACCTGAAGACCGATGAGTTGAAAGTCGGCCAGGTGTTGACCATCCCTGGCACTGAATTGGCGGCACAGTAATGAGTGAATCAATCTTGCACAGCGGATCGCGCATCGAGCTGCTCAGCCCGCGCCTTGCCAACCAGATTGCCGCGGGTGAGGTGGTCGAGCGGCCCGCCTCGGTTATCAAGGAACTGCTGGAAAACAGCATCGATTCCGGCGCCAAGCGCATCGATGTCGACGTGGAGCAGGGCGGTGTCAAGCTGCTGCGGGTTCGCGACGATGGCAGCGGTATCTCCGCGGACGACCTGCCGCTGGCCCTGGCCCGTCACGCCACCAGCAAGATTCGTGACCTGGAAGACCTTGAACGGGTGATGAGCCTGGGCTTTCGCGGTGAGGCCCTGGCCTCCATCAGCTCCGTGGCCCGCCTGACCCTGACTTCCCGCACCCGCAGCGCCGACCAGGCCTGGCAGGTGGAAACCGAAGGCCGCGACATGGCGCCTCGGGTCCAGCCGGCGGCGCACCCGGTGGGCACTTCGGTAGAGGTGCGCGACCTGTTCTTCAACACTCCGGCGCGGCGCAAATTCCTCAAGGCTGAAAAAACCGAATTCGATCACCTGCAAGAAGTCATCAAGCGCCTGGCCCTAGCGCGTTTCGACGTGGCGTTTCATTTGCGTCACAACGGCAAGACCATCCTCAGCCTGCACGAAGCCAATGACGACGCTGCACGTGCTCGCCGGGTAGCGGCGGTGTGCGGCGCGGGGTTCCTGGAGCAGGCGTTGCCGATTGAAATCGAACGCAATGGCCTGCGCCTGTGGGGTTGGGTGGGGTTGCCGACCTTCTCCCGCAGCCAGGCGGACTTGCAGTATTTCTTTGTGAACGGTCGGGCCGTACGCGACAAACTGGTGGCCCACGCGGTGCGCCAGGCCTATCGCGATGTGCTGTTCAATGGGCGGCACCCGACCTTTGTGCTGTTTTTCGAGGTCGACCCTGCGGTGGTCGACGTCAATGTGCATCCGACTAAACACGAAGTGCGTTTCCGTGACGGCCGCATGGTGCATGACTTCCTCTACGGCACCTTGCACCGCGCCCTGGGCGATGTGCGCCCGGATGACCAGTTGTCGGCACCGATTGTCACGGCGGTGGTCCGGCCCAGCGGCCCGCAAGCCGGTGAGTTCGGCCCCCAGGAGGAAATGAGCCTGGCGGGTAACCTGTTGCAATCGCCGCAACCGCAGCCGACTTATTCGGCACCGGGTTCCGGTTCCGGGGCGGGATACCAGTATCAATACACCCCACGTCCGCAATCGGCCGTGCCGGTGGCCGAGGCCCAGGCGGCCTACCGTGAGTTCTTTGCGCCGCTGCCGGGGGCTGAGCCTGGTGCGGTCGCCTTGCCGGAAGGCGGAGGGGATATTCCTCCGCTGGGCTACGCATTGGCACAGCTCAAAGGCATCTACATCCTCGCGGAAAATGCCCATGGCCTGGTGCTGGTCGACATGCACGCCGCCCATGAGCGGATCATGTACGAACGCTTGAAGATCGCCATGGCCAGCGAAGGCCTCAGTGGCCAGCCGCTGTTGGTGCCGGAGTCTTTGGCAGTCAGCCAGCGCGAGGCCGATTGCGCCGAAGAACACCACGGCGTGTTCCAGAAACTGGGCTTCGAATTGCAGCGCCTGGGCCCGGAAACCCTGGCGATCCGCCAGATTCCCGCGCTGCTCAAGCAGGCCGAGGCCAACCGGCTGGTAGCCGATGTACTGGCAGACCTGATGGAGTACGGCACCAGTGATCGTATCCAGGCACACATCAACGAACTGCTCGGCACCATGGCCTGCCACGGCGCTATCCGCGCCAATCGCCGCCTGGCCTTGCCGGAAATGAACGGCCTGCTGCGCGACATGGAAAATACCGAGCGCAGTGGCCAGTGCAATCATGGCCGACCGACCTGGACCCAGATGGGCCTGGACGACCTGGACAAACTGTTCTTGCGCGGTCGTTGATGAGTGCCTTGCCCCCCGCGATCTTCCTGATGGGCCCGACGGCCGCAGGCAAGACCGACCTGGCCATCGAGCTGACCAAGGTGCTGCCCTGCGAGCTGATCAGTGTTGACTCTGCGCTGGTTTATCGGGGCATGGACATCGGCACCGCCAAGCCTTCCAAGCAGATGCTGGCGCAATATCCGCACCGATTGATCGACATCATCGACCCGGCCGAGAGCTATTCCGCCGCGGATTTTCGCGCTGATGCGCTGGCGGCGATGGCCGATATCACTGCGCGCGGCAATATCCCACTGCTGGTGGGCGGCACGATGCTCTACTACAAGGCATTGCAGGAAGGGTTGGCCGATATGCCGCCCGCCGACGCCCAGGTGCGCGCGGAGCTTGAGGAGCAGGCTGCACGCCTTGGCTGGCAAGCCCTGCATGATCAGTTGGCGGCTGTCGATCCGGTGTCCGCCGCGCGCATTCACCCCAATGACCCTCAGCGGCTCAGTCGGGCCCTGGAAGTCTGGCGTGTGAGCGGCCAGACCATGACCGAGCATCGGCAGCGACAATCTGCGCAAAGTGCTGACGCAGGCGCATCGGGGCAGTCACAATTGCCCTATACTGTGGCGAATCTGGCCATCGCTCCGGCAAATCGCCAGGTGCTGCATGAACGAATTGCACAAAGATTCACAATTATGTTGGAACAGGGGTTTGTGGAGGAGGTCGTAGCACTGCGTTCAAGAGGTGACCTGCATCCAGGGTTGCCTTCGATACGTGCTGTAGGCTACCGCCAAGTCTGGGATCATCTGGATGGCAAGCTGACGTCAGCTGAGATGCAGGAGCGCGGCATCATTGCCACGCGCCAATTGGCGAAGCGCCAGTTCACCTGGCTGCGCAGCTGGAGCGATTTGCACTGGTTGGACAGCCTGGACAGCGACAATCTGTCACGCGCCTTGAAATACCTGGGAACGGTCTCCATATTGAGCTGAGTCCTTGCAATTGCCGTCTATCCTTGGGGGTGTGACGGCCATAAGCTATCTATTTTCCGATTTTTTATTATTGATCCTTAAAGGAGTGCGGCACATGTCAAAAGGGCATTCGCTACAAGACCCTTACTTGAATACTTTACGTAAAGAGAAAGTGGGGGTTTCCATCTATCTGGTCAACGGTATCAAGCTGCAAGGCACGATCGAGTCGTTTGACCAGTTCGTGATCCTGCTGAAAAACACCGTCAGCCAGATGGTTTACAAGCACGCTATCTCGACAGTGGTTCCAGTTCGTCCAATCCGTCTGCCTAGCGCAGCGGGTGATGATGCAGCTGACGCTGAGCCAGGTAACGCCTGATAGGAGTCTCCTTTGTTCTTTGAGCGCCACGGTGGTGGTGAACGAGTGATCCTCGTTCACTTGGATGGACAGGACCCTGAGGCGCGCGAAGATCCGCAGGAGTTTCAGGAGTTGGCAAATTCGGCCGGCGCCGAGACCGTTGCGTTTTTTAACGTGCCGCGTCATCGGCCAACCGCCAAATTCCTGATTGGCAGCGGCAAGGTCGAGGAACTGCGCGACCTGGTCCATGCTCAAGAAGCCGATCTGGTGATCTTCAATCACATCCTCACGCCCAGTCAGGAACGTAACCTCGAACGTGTCTTCGAGTGTCGCGTGATCGACCGCACCGGCCTGATCCTCGATATTTTCGCCCAACGCGCCCGTACCCATGAAGGCAAGCTCCAGGTTGAACTGGCCCAGCTTGATCACATGAGTACCCGACTGGTGCGTGGCTGGACTCACCTTGAGCGCCAGGGTGGCGGTATCGGCATGCGTGGCCCGGGTGAGACCCAGCTCGAAACCGACCGGCGTCTGTTGCGGGTTCGCCTGCGCCAGATCAAGGGCCGGCTGGAAAAAGTCCGCAGTCAGCGCGAACAGTCGCGACGTGGCCGTTCTCGGGCCGATATCCCTACCGTTTCCCTGGTGGGCTATACCAACGCCGGTAAATCCACGCTGTTCAACAACGTGACGAAATCGGACGTGTACGCGGCCGACCAACTGTTCGCGACCCTCGATCCGACCCTGCGTCGCCTGGAATTGGCTGACCTGGGGCCGATTGTCCTGGCCGATACCGTGGGTTTCATTCGTCACCTGCCCCACAAGCTGGTCGAGGCATTTCGGTCTACGCTCGAGGAATCGAGCAATTCCGACCTGTTGTTGCACGTGATCGATGCGGCCGAACCGGATCGCATGCTGCAGATTGAACAGGTGATGGTAGTGCTGGGCGAGATTGGCGCCCAGGACTTGCCGATCCTCGAGGTCTATAACAAACTCGATTTGCTTGAAGGCGTTGAGCCACAAATCCAACGCGATGAAGATGGCAAGCCCCAGCGGGTCTGGCTGTCGGCACGTGATGGCAGTGGCCTGGAATTGCTTGAACAAGCCATTGCCGAGTTGCTGGGCAACGATTTGTTTGTCGGCACCTTGCGCTTGCCGCAACGTTTTGCTCGACTGCGTGCACAGTTTTTCGAATTGGGCGCGGTACAGAAAGAAGAACACGACGAAGAAGGGGTCAGCTTGCTGGCCGTTCGATTGCCGCGCTCGGAACTCAATCGGCTGGTCAGCCGCGAGGGTGTCGTACCGACCGAGTTCATCGAACAACACACTTTGCAATAAAAGCCTGAGAAAGCGGTTGTGCCGCGGTAGCAGGCATTCTGTAGCATTGGTCGGCGCGCCGTGGGTGCGTCTTTGCTTTATCAGATGGAGAGCGCTATGGCTTGGAATGAGCCGGGTGGCAACTCGAATAATCAGGATCCTTGGGGTGGAAAGCGCCGCAATAATGGCGACCGCAAGGGGCCACCGGATCTCGACGAGGCCTTCCGAAAGCTGCAGGAAAGCCTGAATGGGTTGTTCGGTGGTGGGAAAAAACGTGGTGGTGACGAAGGCGGTCGCCCAAGCAAGGGTGGCGGCTACGGCCTGCTGGGCCTGGGTCTTGTCGTGCTGGCGGCCGTATGGCTGTACAGCGCGGTCTACGTGGTGGACGAGCAGGAACAGGCCGTGGTGCTGCGTTTCGGCAAGTACTACGAGACAGTCGGCCCTGGCCTGAACATCTACTTCCCGCCGATCGACAAGAAGTACATGGAGAACGTCACGCGTGAGCGTGCCTACACCAAGCAGGGCCAGATGCTGACCGAAGACGAGAACATCGTCGAAGTGCCGCTGACCGTGCAGTACAAGATCAGCAACCTGCAGGACTTCGTGCTGAACGTTGATCAGCCGGAAATCAGCCTGCAACACGCGACCGAAAGCGCGCTGCGCCACGTGGTGGGTTCGACCGCCATGGACCAGGTACTGACCGAAGGTCGTGAATTGATGGCCAGCGAGATCAAGGAGCGCCTGCAACGGTTCCTCGACACCTATCGCACCGGTATCACCGTGACCCAGGTGAACGTACAGAGCGCAGCGGCACCGCGCGAAGTGCAGGAAGCCTTTGATGACGTGATCCGCGCCCGTGAAGACGAGCAGCGTTCGCGCAACCAGGCTGAAACCTACGCCAACGGCGTCGTGCCGGAAGCTCGCGGTCAGGCCCAGCGCATCCTCGAGGATGCGAACGGTTACCGCGACGAAGTGGTCTCCCGTGCCAAGGGTGAGGCGGATCGCTTTACCAAGCTGGTCGCCGAGTACCGCAAGGCCCCGGAAGTCACGCGTGAACGTCTGTACCTGGACACCATGCAGGAAGTCTTCAGCAACACCAGCAAGGTTCTCGTGACCGGCAGCAAGGGTGGGCAGAACAACCTGCTGTACCTGCCGCTGGACAAGATGATCGAAGGTGGTCGTAGTAGCACCAGCGCGCCGTCCACCGGTTCCAATGCCGCTGCCAACGAAGCGAGCGCCCGTGCCGCTGACTTGCTGCAACAGCAAACACGTACCAGGGAGAGTCGTTGATGAGCAATAAATCGCTGACCGCCCTGATTGTGGGCGTCGTCGTGGTCATCGCTGCCTGGAACTGCTTCTACATCGTGGCTCAGACCGAGCGTGCGGTGCTGCTGCAATTCGGTCGCGTGGTTCAGGCGGATGTCCAGCCGGGCCTGCATGTGAAAGTCCCCTACGTCAATCAGGTGCGCAAGTTCGACGCGCGCCTGATGACCCTGGATGCTCCCACACAGCGCTTCCTGACCCTGGAAAAGAAAGCCGTGATGGTAGACGCCTACGCCAAGTGGCGTGTCAAGGATGCCGAGCGCTTCTACACCGCAACCTCCGGCCTCAAGCAGATTGCCGACGAGCGTTTGTCGCGCCGCCTGGAATCGGGCCTGCGTGACCAGTTTGGTAAGCGCACCCTGCACGAGGTGGTATCCGGTGAACGTGATGCGCTGATGGCGGATATCACCCGTTCGCTGAACACGATGGCAGAAAAAGAGCTGGGCATTGAAGTTGTCGATGTTCGGGTCAAGGCCATCGACCTGCCGAAGGAAGTCAACCGCAGCGTGTTCGAGCGGATGAGCACAGAGCGTGAGCGTGAGGCTCGTGAGCACCGTGCCAAGGGTAACGAGTTGGCTGAAGGTATCCGTGCGGATGCCGACCGTCAGCGTCGCGTACTATTGGCAGAGGCCTATCGTGAGTCTGAAGAGGCCCGTGGTGATGGTGATGCTCAAGCGGCGGCGATCTACGCCAAGGCTTATGGCCAGGACCAGGAGTTCTACGCGTTCTACCGCAGCCTGCGTGCCTACCGTGAAAGCTTCGCGAACAAAACCGACGTCATGGTGCTGGACCCAAGCAGCGACTTCTTCCGCTACCTGGAAAAGTCCAAGTAACCAGCCTGTGATTCTGCAGGGCTCACTTCCGTCGGGCGGCTAAAACGCCTGGCGGGGTGATCCTTTCAGAAAACGGGTGTATGATGCGGCAGCCGGGAAATTCCCGGCTTTTTTGCGTCTGCATGTTTGATTCGGCAGGCGTGACAGGTTTTTCGAGGAAAGTGCCCGACGAGGCCGCTTGCAGGTCGTTCGTCACGTCGCTCTTGCGCGTGGTTTATGCAGGGGGCGGGTATTTTCTGCTTCACTCAAGGCTCGGCCGAGGGCTGGCCGCCCGGATCATAGGGGAATGGCGTAATGGCAACGGTAGACCGCTGGCTGCTGCCAGATGGCATCGAAGAAGTACTGCCACCAGAAGCTGCGCGCATTGAAGTAGCGCGTCGCCAGGTGTTGGATCTGTTCCAGAGCTGGGGTTACGAGTTTGTCGTGACCCCCCATATCGAGTACCTGGAATCCCTGCTGACCGGCGCGGGCCAGGACTTGGATCTGCGCACCTTCAAGGTTATCGATCCGCAATCGGGCCGGCAGATGGGCTTTCGTGCCGACATCACGCCGCAAGTGGCGCGCATCGATGCGCACACCCTGCGCCGCGAAGGCCCGAGCCGCCTGTGCTACGCCGGCAGCGTGCTGCATGCTCAACCGCGTGCCTTGTCGTCTTCCCGTAGCCCGATCCAGTTGGGCGCCGAGTTGTATGGCGACGCCAGCCCGAGTAGTGACGTGGAAGTGATCAGCTTGATGCTGGCCATGTTGCAACTGGCTGACGTGCCGGATGTCCACATGGACCTGGGTCACGTCGGCATCTATCGTGGCCTGGCCCGTGCGGCCGGTTTGTCCGGCGAAGTCGAGCAACAGTTGTTCGATGCCCTGCAGCGCAAGGCCATCGATGAAGTCATCGCCCTCACCGAGGGTGTGCCTGCCGATCTGGCCGGCATGCTGCGTGCGCTGGTTGGCCTGTGCGGCGGCCGTGAAGTACTGGCGGCTGCGCGTGAACGCCTGGCCCATGCGCCAGCGCCGGTATTGGCTGCGCTGGATGATGTGGTCGCCATTGCCGACCAGCTGTCGGCGCGGTTCCCGCAGGTGCCGTTGTACTTTGATCTGGGCGAGTTGCGTGGCTATCACTACCACACCGGCGTGGTGTTCGCGGTGTTTGTGCCGGGTGTTGGCCAGGCCATCGCCCAGGGTGGTCGCTACGACGACATCGGCGCCGACTTCGGTCGTGCGCGTCCGGCCACTGGCTTTTCCACTGATTTGAAAACCCTGGTGACCCTGGGGCGTGCTGAGGTCGAGCTGCCGTCTGGTGGCATTTGGATGCCCGACAGTACGGACGCAGCACTCTGGCAGCAGGTTTGCCAGTTGCGCAGTGAGGGTCAGCGTGTCGTTCAGGCCTTGCCTGGGCAGCCATTGGCCGCCGCCCGTGAAGCGGACTGCGACCGGCAATTGATTCTGCAGAACGGGCTTTGGCAAGTATCGCCACTGGCTTCTTGAGTTTTCCTGCCGGCCATCGCCGGCACCAAGTTTGCGCGAATGAGGACAAGTGTTATGGGTAAGAATGTCGTAGTCCTGGGCACCCAATGGGGTGATGAGGGCAAAGGCAAGATCGTTGATCTGCTGACCGAACATGCTGCCGCCGTAGTGCGCTACCAAGGCGGCCACAATGCTGGCCACACCCTGGTCATCGATGGCGAAAAAACCGTCTTGCACCTGATCCCATCGGGCGTACTGCGCGAAGGCGTGCAGTGCCTGATTGGCAATGGCGTGGTGGTTGCACCGGATGCCTTGCTGCGCGAGATCACCAAGCTGGAAGAGAAAGGCGTGCCAGTGCGCGAGCGCCTGCGTATCAGCCCGTCTTGCCCGCTGATCCTGTCTTTCCACGTAGCGCTGGACCAGGCTCGTGAAAAGGCCCGTGGCGAGCTGAAGATCGGTACTACCGGTCGCGGCATCGGCCCGGCCTACGAAGACAAAGTTGCACGTCGTGGCCTGCGTGTGGGCGACCTGCTCAACATGCCTCGTTTTGAAGACAAGCTGCGTGAACTGGTGGATTACCACAACTTCATGCTGGTGGGTTACTACAAAGAGCCGGCCATCGAATTCGACAAGACCCTGGCCGAATGCAAGGAATACGCGGAGCTGCTCAAGCCGCTGATGCTGGACGTGACTGCCGAGTTGCATGACCTGCGCCGCGCGGGCAAAGACATCATGTTCGAAGGTGCCCAAGGTTCGCTGCTGGACATCGACCATGGTACCTACCCGTACGTGACCAGCTCCAACACCACCGCTGGCGGCGTTGCCACCGGTTCGGGTGTTGGCCCTATGTTCCTGGACTACATCCTGGGCATCACCAAGGCTTACACCACTCGCGTAGGTTCGGGTCCATTCCCGACTGAACTGTTCGACGCAGTAGGGGCGCACCTGGCGAAGCAAGGTCACGAGTTCGGTGCGACCACCGGCCGTGCCCGTCGTTGTGGTTGGTTCGACGCCGTTATCCTGCGTCGTGCTATCGATGTGAACAGCATCTCGGGCATCTGCCTGACCAAGCTGGACGTGCTCGACGGCCTGGAAACCATCAACATCTGCGTCGGCTACAAAGATGCAGAGGGTCAGGACGTTGCTCCGACTGATGCTGACAGCTACGTGGGCCTGCAGCCTGTGTACGAAGAGGTGCCAGGCTGGGCCGAATCGACCGTGGGTGCCAAGACCCTGGAAGAGCTGCCAGCCAATGCTCGAGCCTACATCAAGCGCGTTGAAGAGCTGATCGGCGCACCGATCGACATTATTTCGACGGGCCCGGACCGCAACGAAACCATCGTTTTGCGTCATCCGTTCGCTTAATAAGTTATTGATGTAAAAAGCAAAGGGCTCCTTCGGGAGCCCTTTGTCGTTTCAGTTCGCCAAGCGGCACGACCCTTGCTGTGTTTCTTTCTTTCGCGGTGCTATCAAATTAATGGCACCCGTGGTGGAGGGATTCCCGATGTCTGCCGTTCTCTCATTGTTACAAAGCCGTCTGTTGCGGCCGGTGTTCGTTACCCTAGGTATCGCTCTTTTGGTGCAAGTGCTGGTGGCGGTCGCTCTGACCCGGAGCACGGTCACGGCACTTGAAGCTGATTTGGGCAGTCGCCTGGGCGTCGATAGTCAGAAGCTCTCTGGCGAACTGGCGCAGGCCGGCAAGGAAGTCACATCCAGCCTGGACAGCTTGTCCAGCAGTACCCGTCAGCGTCTGACCGCCGGGCTTTCCGAGCGCCTGCAGGCAGAACAGAAGCAATTGCGGGCGACCCTGGAAAAAGACCTGCAAGACTCCGCTAATGATATGGCGCAACTGCTGGCCTCGGTGGCGCCCCGCGCCATGTGGGACAGTGATGTGCCCACGTTGTCTGAGTTTGCCCGGCGTGCCCAGCGCAATCCCAACGTGTTGTTCGTGGTCTACGACGACGCCGCCGGTGAGCATTTGACTCGCTACCTGAACCGCGAAAACCCGATCAACCAGGTGTTGCTGGCAAAGGGCGCGGGTGATCGCGCGCTGGATAAAGTGCTGGATGCGGCCAAGACCGACCCTTCTGTGTACTACGTCGAAGCGTCCATCAGTCCTAATGGTGTCGAGATTGGCAAAGTGCGCATGGGGGTTTCGACGGCATCGGTAGAAGCCGACCTGCAGGCGTTGGACAAGCGTTTTGCCGCCTTGATTGCCAGCGGTGATCAGTTGGTCGGCGATAGCCTCAAAGGGGCGGCAGCAGACAGCGCGACTGCCATGGGCGCGCGCCTGCAATCGGCGCAAACCACCGCCACCCAAATGACCGCCAATACCACCAGCGCTGTGCAGGAAGCCGCCGGCACCTTGCGCTGGCGCATCGGCATGGGGCTCGCAGGGGTTGGCTTTGGCGTGTTGCTGCTGATCGCCGTGGTGCTTGGGCGCCGTGTGGTCAATCGCCTGAAGTTGCTGATTGCGGCCATGGATGACCTGGCGGCGGGCGAGGGCGACCTGACCAAGCGCGTGCAGATCAATAGCCAGGACGAAATCGGCGACATGGCCTCGGCGGTCAATCGCTTTGTGGATAAGTTGCAGCCCATCGTGCGTGAGGCGGGTGATGTGGCTCAGCGGACCGGTGTGGAGATCGGTGCCATGACCTTGCGCAATGCCGGTGCCGATGCGGCCGCCGGCCTGCAGCGTGATGAGGTGGCCGAGAGCTTGCGCGCACTCTCGCAAATGGCTGATGAAGCCCAGGCCGAGAGCCATGCGATGCAGGCAGCGTTGCAGCAGGTGGTGGATATTCGTCAGGCCACCGATGAGAACGCGCGTACCTCGGCTGAAGTGGGGAGCCTGATTGAAGCGCTGGCGGGGCAGGTCGAGGCGGGGTCCAAGGTGATCGAGCGATTGGCGCAGCAAAGTGAGCAGATCGAGGTGGTGCTGACCGTGATTCACGGCATTGCCGAGCAAACCAACCTGCTTGCCCTGAACGCCGCGATCGAAGCGGCACGCGCCGGTGAGACGGGCCGTGGCTTCGCCGTGGTGGCGGATGAGGTGCGGGCGCTGGCCAGCAAGACCCAAAGCTCTACCGGCGATATCCAGGCGCATATCGTGGCGCTGCAGCAGGGCGCGCGTGAGGCGGTGGAAACTATCGGCAAGGCCGGGCGCCAGGCCAGCGAAGGGTTGCTGGTGCTGCGCGACAGCGTGCGCTTGCAGCAGACCGTGCAGGCTTCGGTGGAGCAGGTGCATGCCGCGATCGGCCTGGCCACGCGCGCAGCCGAGCATCAGGCCCAGGGTGCCCATGCAGTGCGGGGGCGGGTCGAGGTGATCCATGCCCAGGCCGAACGTGCGGCGCAGGCGGTGGTGGAGACGACGGCCAGTGGTAAGGTGCTGGATGGTTTGGCGGCGCAGTTGAAGGCGAGCCTGGGGCAGTTTCGGGCTTAGCCTCGCCTGGACTGGCCCCCTCCCACGGGTTGAAATGCATTCAAATGTGGGAGGGGGCTTGCCCAGATAGCGGTTTTAGCGACTCAGATACATCCGTGTCGTCAGCAAATACACCGGCAACCCCGACACCAATATCAACAGCGCCGCATAAGGCGCCGCCGCCGCGAATTCCACATTCGAGGTATGCGCCCACACCGCCGTCGCCAAGGTATTCAGCCCGGTTGGGCTGAGCAGCAACGTCGCCGTCAATTCCTTCATTGCGTCCAGGAACACCAGCGCAAACGCCGCGCCCAATGCCGGGAAGATAATCGGCAAGGTTACCCGGCAAAACGCGCTGAACGATGACGCGCCCAGGGTGCGCGCGGCTTCTTCCAGTTGTGGCGCGGCTTTGTTCAAGGCGGTACGAACCGGCGCCTGGGCCAGCGGCAAAAACAGTAGCGCATAGGCAATCAGCAACAGCGCTGATGTCTGGTACAGCACTGGCACGTAATGCAGGGCGAAATACACCAGGGTCAGCGCAATCACCAGGCCGGGCAGGGCGTGCAGCAAGTACGGCAGGCGTTCGGCCCAGATCGCCAGTTGGCCCTTGTAGCGCACCACCAGCAACCCCACCGGCACCGCCAGCACCAGGCACAGCGCCGCGCCACCCAGCGACAACGCCAGGGACGATAGCAGCGCCTCACTGATCTCGGCCACCGGGAACGCCGCCGACGAGCCCACCGCCAGCCAGTAACCCAGCATGCCCAGGGGAATGCCGCTGCCGATGATTGCCAGCGCAAGGCAATAGACTTGGCTCAAGAGCGCCCACCTGCCCAGGCGAACCTGTTCGGCATGCCGCGCAGCCCCTTGGCCGATGCGTACGTGTCGGCCCTTGCCGCGCACGCGCAGCTCCAGCCACAGCAGGGTGAGGCACATCACCAGCAGCACCGCCGATAACATCGCGGCGTTGGCATTGCTGAACTCCAGTTCGAACTGCTGGTAGATCGCCGTGGTAAAGGTCTGCAGGCCGATGATCGACAGTGCGCCGAATTCCACCAGCATATGCAACGCGATCAACAGCGCCCCGGCCAGCAGGGACGGCCACAGCAGGGGCAGGGTAATGCGAAAGAATACTCCCCAGCGATTGAGCCCCAGGGTGCGGGCTGATTCCTCCAGGGACGGGTCCAGATTGCGCAGGGTCGCCGCCACCGGTAGGAACACCAGCGGGTACTTGGACAGGGTCATGACCAGGATCGCCCCGCCGAGTCCTTCGAAGTTGGCGCTCAGCGACACCCAGGTGAAGCTGCTGACAAACGCCGGTACCGCAAACGGCAGGCACAGAATCACGCCCCAGATGCGTCGCCCTGGCAAGTTGCTGCGCTCCAGCAGCCAGGCCAGGGACAAGCCGATCACACCACACGCCAGCGTTACCCCGACCATCAAGGCGAGGGTATTGCGCAATAAGCCAAAGACGTAGGGCCGCCATAGCAGATGCAGCGCCTGCGCCCAGCCCGCTTGCCAGGCTTTGAGCCCGACGTAGGCCAGCGGCAACAGGCTCAAGCCCACCAGGAGCAGTACGGGCAGCAACAGCCAGATCGACGGGCGCTTGCGCCGTGGGCTGAACCCCCCGCGTAGCGCGGGGGCGGGTGGCGATGGGTTCATCAGTTCAGGCCAACGTCACGTTCCAGCTCGAGGGCTTCTTCGGCGTTACCCAAGTCAGCCGGGGTGACTTTCGGCGGTTGCAGTTCGCTGAAAGGCTTGAGGCCACGATTGGATTGCATGCCCTTGCGCAGCGGGTATTCGGCCGAGGTGTTGGTGATTACACGCTGGCCTTCTTCGCTGGCCATGAATGCCAGCAGTTGCTGGGCCTCTTTGGGATGCTTGCTGGATTTCAGTGCCGCCGCCGAGGAGACCGTGATCAGGCCGCCGGCATCGCCATCGGTGAAGTAGTGCAGCTGGGAGTCCAGGTTGGTTTTTTCCTTCTTCAGGGCAAACCAGTAGTAGTTGTTGACCAGTACGGTGGCGACTTCGCCATTTTCCACGGCTTTGAGGGCAACCATGTTGTTGCTGTACACCTTGCCGAACGCGCGCAGGCCGGTCAGCCATTCTTCGGCGGCTTCGCGACCGTGCAGCTTGATGATTGCCACGGCTTGTTCCTGGAAGGCGCCGCTGGTTGGTACAAAGCCGACCTTGCCTTGCCACTCGGGGCCGGCGAAATCCAGAACCGATTTGGGCAGGTCTTTTTCGGCGATCAGTTTTGGGTTGAAGGCCACGACGCGGGTGCGTGCGGTCACGCCCATCCAGTCGCCGTTGCTGCCGACATAGTCCTTGGGCAATACATTCAGGGTGCTGGCATCGATCTTGGACAGCAGGCCTTGTTCGCCGAGTTTGTTCAGTGGCGGCGATTCTTCGGTGTAAATCACGTCGGCAGGGGAGCGGTCACCTTCTTCCACGACCTGGCTGGCCAGCTGGTTGCTGCTGCCTTTGCGTACGTTGACGTGAATGCCGGTCTTGGCTTCGAAGGCCTTGGCGAGTTCATCGCCGACCTCTTTGTGTTGGCCGTTGTACAAGGTCAGGGAGACTTTATCGGCGCAATAGGCGGCAGGCGAAAGCAGGGCCAGTCCGAGTAGAGTGAGGGTCATGCCACGCAGAAGGGATGTTTTGAGACGGGTATCGCGGATCATCATCCAGGGTTTTCCTCGCTTGTGTGCAACAAATCATTGCAAGGATAAACGATAAAACTTCTCAAGTGCGGATGAGGGGCAAATAGCTGGGGAAGTTTTCAAACCCCGGAAACGAAAAAACCCGCTTTCGCGGGTTTGATCTGAATTTGGTGCCCAGGAGAAGACTCGAACTTCCACGACCTTGCGATCACCAGCACCTGAAGCTGGCGTGTCTACCAATTTCACCACCTGGGCAGCATCAACAACGTTGCCGTCGTCGATGGCGCGCACTATACGGAGAGGATTTTTGGCTGTAAACCCCCGCTATCAAAAAAAACCTGGAAAATGTCACCAGTGGTCGTGCAAGGTGCTTTCCGAGGGGCGCAAAGGGCTTTTAAACGCTTGTTGATGCCTGAAATTTCCCGTTTCAATACGCGTATGCCAAACTAACCCGCATATAGACAAGGTGAAAACTCTCTAATGGCCGATTGGCAGTCCCTCGATCCCGAGGCCGCTCGTGAAGCGGAAAAATATGAAAACCCTATCCCTAGCCGCGAACTGATCCTGGCGCATCTCGCCGATCGGGGTTCGCCTGCTAGCCGTGAGCAGTTGGTCGAAGAATTCGGTCTGACCACCGAAGACCAGCTCGAAGCCCTGCGCCGCCGTTTGCGTGCCATGGAGCGCGATGCTCAACTGATCTACACCCGTCGTGGCACCTACGCGCCTGTGGACAAGCTCGACCTGATCCTCGGCCGCATTGCCGGTCATCGTGACGGCTTCGGCTTCCTGATCCCGGATGACGGTAGCGACGACCTGTTTATGAGCCCTGCGCAAATGCGCCTGGTGTTCGATGGCGACCGTGCCTTGGCGCGTGTTTCCGGCCTGGACCGTCGCGGTCGCCGTGAAGGGGTGATCGTCGAAGTGGTGTCCCGTGCCCACGAGTCCATCGTCGGCCGCTACTTCGAAGAGGGCGGTATCGGCTTCGTTGTGCCGGATAACCCTAAGGTCCAGCAGGAAGTGCTGATTACCCCGGGGCGCAATGGTGCCGCCAAGGTCGGTCAGTTCGTCGAGGTGAAAATCACCCACTGGCCCACTGCGCGCTTCCAGCCGCAAGGCGATATCGTTGAAGTGGTCGGCAACTACATGGCGCCGGGCATGGAAATCGACGTTGCGCTGCGCACCTACGATATTCCTCACGTCTGGCCTGAAGCTGTGCTCAAGGAAGCCGCCAAGCTCAAGCCGGAAGTCGAAGAGAAAGACAAAGAAAAGCGCATCGACCTGCGCCATCTACCGTTCGTCACCATCGATGGTGAAGACGCCCGCGACTTCGACGATGCGGTCTATTGCGAAGCCCGGCCTGGAAAACTGCGCCTGTTCTCCGGCGGCTGGAAGTTGTTCGTCGCGATTGCCGACGTGTCCAGCTACGTGAAGATCGGTTCGGCCCTGGATAACGAAGCCCAGGTGCGCGGCAACTCCGTGTACTTCCCTGAGCGCGTGATCCCGATGCTGCCTGAGCAGCTGTCCAACGGCCTGTGCTCCCTGAACCCTCTAGTCGACCGTTTGGCCATGGTGTGCGAGATGACTATCTCGAAAACCGGCGAAATGACCGACTATCAGTTCTACGAGGCGGTGATCCACTCCCAGGCCCGCCTGACCTACAACAAGGTCAGCACTATCCTGGAACAGCCGAAAACCAGCGAGGCCAAGGCCTTGCGTGGTGAGTACGGCCATGTCGTGCCGCATCTCAAACAGCTCTATGCACTTTACAAGGTGCTGCTGGGGGCCCGTCATGTGCGTGGCGCGATCGATTTTGAAACGCAGGAAACCCGAATTGTCTTCGGTTCCGAGCGCAAGATCGCCGCAATCACCCCGACTACCCGTAACGATGCGCACAAGCTGATCGAGGAATGCATGCTGGCGGCCAACGTGGCCACGGCTGAATTCCTGAAGAAGCACGAGATCCCTGCGCTGTACCGCGTGCACGACGGCCCGCCGCCGGAGCGTCTGGAAAAACTGCGCGCTTTCCTCGGCGAGCTGGGCCTGTCCCTGCATAAAGGCAAGGACGGCCCGACGCCGAAGGACTACCAGGCGCTGCTGGCCAGCATCAAGGACCGTCCCGATTACCATGTGATCCAGACCGTGATGCTGCGCTCCCTGAGCCAGGCGGTGTACAGCGCCGACAACCAGGGTCACTTCGGCCTGAATTACGAGGCGTACACCCACTTCACCTCGCCGATTCGCCGTTATCCGGACTTGCTCACGCACCGTGCAATCCGCAGCGTGATCCATTCCAAGCAGAACACCCCGCACGTCAAGCGTGCCGGTGCCATGACCATTCCGAAGGCACGGATCTATCCGTACGACGAAGCGGCCCTGGAACAGTTGGGCGAGCAGTGCTCCATGAGCGAACGCCGCGCCGACGAAGCCACGCGCGACGTGGTGAACTGGCTCAAGTGCGAGTTCATGAAGGATCGCGTGGGCGAGTCGTTCCCAGGTGTGATCACGGCCGTGACCGGCTTTGGTCTGTTTGTCGAACTGACCGACATCTATGTCGAAGGCCTGGTGCACGTCACCGCCTTGCCGGGTGACTACTACCACTTCGATCCTGTGCATCACCGCCTGGCGGGTGAGCGTACCGGTCGCAGCTTCCGTTTGGGCGATACCGTGGAAGTGCAGGTCATGCGCGTCGATCTCGACGAGCGCAAGATCGACTTTGGCATGCCTGACAAGCCCGCCGAATCGCCAACTGGCCGTAAAAAGCGTGGCAACGAGACGACTGCGCCTGCCAGCAAAGGCAAAGGCGCTCCCGCGAAAGCGGCAGTTGCAGAGCCCGCTCCAGCCAAGGCCGGGCGCCGTCCTGCAGCCAAGGACAAAGTGCCCGAGGCTTACCGCCCAAGCGATGCTGCGGCGAAAAACGCTGAACTGCGCAAAAGCCGTGAATTGAAGCAGCAGTTGCTCAATGAAGCCAAAAGCGGTGGTAAAGCGGCGTCTGGGGGAAAGTCCCAAGGGGCGGAAAAACCGTCGAGCAAACCCAGTAAACACCGTAAAGGCCCGCCTAAAGCGGGTTCGGCCCCCTCGAAAAGCGGCGGGTCGCGCAAACCTAAGGCCAAGCCATGAGTCTGGAAAAAATCTACGGCGTGCACGCCGTAGAAGCACTGCTGCGTCACCATCCCAAGCGCGTCAAGCAGGTTTGGCTGGCGGAAGGTCGCAGCGAGCCGCGCGTACAGGCGCTGGTCGAGTTGGCCAACCAGAATAAAGTTGCCATCGGCCAGGCCGAGCGTCGTGAGATGGACGTGTGGGTCGAAGGCGTTCACCAGGGCGTGGTTGCGGATGTAAGTCCAAGCCAGGTCTGGGGCGAGGCGATGCTCGACGAGCTGCTCGACCGTACTGAAGGCGCTCCGTTGTTGCTGGTGCTGGACGGCGTAACCGATCCGCACAACCTCGGTGCCTGCCTGCGTTCAGCGGATGCGGCCGGTGCGCTGGCGGTGATCGTGCCCAAGGACAAGTCGGCAACCTTGACCCCGGTCGTGCGTAAAGTCGCCTGTGGCGCTGCGGAAGTGATTCCGCTGGTGGCCGTGACCAACCTTGCGCGAACCCTGGAGAAGCTCCAGCAGCGCGGCCTTTGGGTCGTGGGCACGGCAGGGGAGGCCGAGGTCAGTATCTATGACCAGGACCTCACCGGCCCAACCATCCTGATCATGGGGGCCGAAGGCAAAGGCATGCGCCGCCTGACTCGTGAGCATTGTGACTACCTGGTGCACCTGCCGATGGCCGGTAGCGTCAGCAGTCTCAATGTGTCGGTGGCGACGGGCGTGTGCCTGTTCGAGGCTCAGCGTCAGCGCGGTGCCAAGGTCAAGGCCAAGAAGTAATTCTGAGCCTGGCATAGATGCAAAATGTGGGAGGGGGCTTGCCCCCGATAGCGGTAGATCAGTTACAGATGATGTGGCTGGCCCACCGCAATCGGGGGCAAGCCCTCTCCCACATTTGCTGTGTGGTGTTTGGAAGGTTGTTCAAATAATCACCAATTGCCTTGCGCCCATTCTCCCCCTTCTCTACAATTGCGCCCCTTGCCTTCCTGGCAGGCACCGATGTGCCTCCCTGCGGCAAGATCCATAAGTGTCATTCACTCCTTGTCTGACCGTTTTTGAGCGGCAGGCTACAACCCGTAAGGAGCATTCATGCGTCATTACGAAATCATCTTTTTGGTCCACCCGGATCAAAGCGAGCAAGTCGGCGGCATGGTTGAGCGTTACACCAAGCTGATCGAAGAAGACGGCGGCAAAATCCACCGTCTGGAAGATTGGGGTCGTCGTCAACTGGCCTACGCAATCAACAATGTTCACAAGGCTCACTACGTGATGCTGAACGTTGAGTGCACTGGCAAGGCCCTGGCCGAGCTGGAAGACAACTTCCGCTACAACGATGCAGTGATCCGTAACCTGGTCATCCGTCGCGAAGAAGCCGTTACCGGCCAATCCGAGATGCTCAAGGCTGAAGAAAACCGCAGTGAGCGCCGTGAGCGTCGCGACCGTCCTGAAGAAGGCGCTGATGATAGCGCTGATGACAGTGACAACAGCGATAACGCTGACGAGTAATCCACGGACCTTTTAAGGAGCCTATCAAATGGCACGTTTCTTCCGTCGTCGTAAATTCTGCCGTTTCACCGCTGAAGACGTGAAAGAGATCGATTACAAAGATCTCAACACTCTGAAAGCCTACGTATCCGAGACCGGCAAAATCGTTCCAAGCCGTATCACCGGTACCAAAGCACGTTATC
Organism: Pseudomonas sp. MPR-R2A5; assembly: GCF_058793055.1. NCBI lineage: Bacteria > Pseudomonadati > Pseudomonadota > Gammaproteobacteria > Pseudomonadales > Pseudomonadaceae > Pseudomonas > Pseudomonas sp. MPR-R2A5. Next base: position 51,975 of record NZ_JBXAFK010000007.1, on the reverse strand, counting down.
AGCGTCAGCTGGCCACCGCTATCAAGCGCGCCCGCTTCCTGGCCCTGCTGGCCTACACCGACAGCCACGGCCGCTGAGACCGGGCAGTCGACAAGTAGTAAGGGATTGAATGCATGCGCGCCTTAGCTGAGTTCATCATGCGCGGTCGTGTGCAGGCCACTCTGGTAGTGGCTGGATGTGCAGCATTGCCGTTGTTGTATTGGTTGGGTGCTGCCGCGGGATGCCTTGTGCTCCTGCGGCGCGGTTTGCAGGACGCCGTGGGTGTCCTGGCCCTGGGATTGCTGGCCGCCTTGATCTGGTGGCTGCAATTGGGCGAACCCAAGGTGCTTATGGTGCTGTTGGGGTCGTCGAGCCTTGCGTTGGTTTTACGCGCAAGTGAGTCCTGGGTCCGCACGCTGCTGGTCAGCGTGGCATTGGGGTTGGTGTTTTCAGTGTTGCTCGGCGCGGCTTTCCACCCGCAAATCGAGGCGCTGGCGCAAGAGATCGTCAAGGTCCTGCCGCTGGCTCTCGGGGATCTCTACCAGCAGTTATCGGTAGATGAGCGAGCGCGCCTTGCGGCGCTGATAGCACCGGCCCTGATCGGCCTGATGGCGGTAGTGTTGCAGATTGTCAGTGTGCTGAGCCTGATGCTTGGGCGTTACTGGCAGGCGTTGTTGTACAACCCGGGTGGTTTTGGTCGCGAATTTCGCAGTATCAGGATTCCCGCGGGCCCGGCGATGTTGTTGCTGGCAGGCATGGTGGTGGGGCCGAACTTCGGTCCACAAGCTGCCTTGTTATTGCTGTTTTGCAGCGTACCGCTGGTGTTTTCCGGGCTGGCCCTGATTCATGGGCTGGTGGCGCAGAAGCGCCTGGCCAGGTTCTGGCTGGTGGGGTTGTACGTCACGCTGATGCTGTTCATGCAACTGATCTATCCGTTACTCGTGGTTTTGGCCATTGTCGACGGCCTGATTGATTTTCGCGGTCGTCTGGCGCCGAAAGACGCCGATAACGCGAACGGTGAAGGTTAAAAGTTAGAGGATTTTCACATGCAACTGATCCTTCTGGAAAAAGTCGCCAACCTGGGCAACCTGGGCGACAAAGTGAACGTTAAGGCCGGCTACGGTCGTAACTACCTGCTGCCATACGGCAAAGCCACCGCTGCAACCGCTGCCAACCTGGCTGCGTTTGAAGAGCGTCGTGCTGAGCTGGAAAAAGCAGCAGCAGACAAAAAAGCTTCGGCCGAAACTCGCGCTGCCCAACTGGCTGAGCTGGAAGTGACTATCACTGCCACCGCCGGTGACGAAGGCAAGCTGTTCGGTTCGATCGGCACCCACGACATCGCTGATGCACTGACCGCCTCCGGCGTTGAAGTTGCGAAAAGCGAAGTTCGTCTGCCGAACGGCACTATCCGTAACGTAGGTGAATTCGACGTAGCCGTGCACCTGCACGCCGAAGTTGAAGCCACCGTACGCGTTGTCGTGGTAGCAGCTTAAGCAGTACCTAACTGACTGGCACCTCGCGTGTCAGCCAGTTAACATCGGGCACGATCCTGTTTACAGGTCGTGCCTTTTGTTTTTCTACACACCCCTAATTCCAAGTGGCCATGAACGATATTTCAGCTCCTGAGCAATACGATCTGCAAACCGCTGCCCTGAAGGTGCCGCCGCATTCCATCGAGGCCGAACAGGCCGTGCTCGGTGGCTTGATGCTGGATAACAACGCCTGGGAGCGCGTGCTGGATCAAGTCTCGGACGGTGATTTCTATCGTCATGACCACCGCCTGATCTTCCGCGCCATTGCCAAGCTGGCCGACCAGAACTCGCCGATCGACGTGGTGACCCTGGCCGAGCAACTGGACAAGGAAGGCCAGACCTCCCAGGTCGGCGGCCTCGGTTACCTCGGTGAGCTGGCGAAAAACACGCCATCCGTCGCCAACATCAAGGCCTATGCCCAGATCGTCCGTGAGCGCGCCACCCTGCGCCAGTTGATCGGCATCAGTACTGAAATCGCCGACAGCGCCTTCAACCCTGAAGGCCGCACCGCCGCCGAGATCCTCGACGAAGCCGAACGACAGATCTTCCAGATCGCCGAAGCCCGCCCTAAAACCGGCGGGCCGGTCAGCGTCAACGACCTGCTGACCAAAGCGATCGATCGTATCGATACGCTGTTCAACACCGACAACTCCATCACGGGTATTTCCACCGGCTACACCGACCTCGATGAGAAGACCAGCGGTCTGCAACCGGCCGACTTGATCATCGTCGCCGGGCGTCCATCCATGGGTAAGACCACCTTTGCGATGAACCTGGTGGAAAACGCCGTGTTGCGCAGTGACAAGACGGTGCTGGTGTATTCCCTGGAGATGCCAGGTGAATCGCTGATCATGCGGATGCTCTCGTCCTTGGGCCGTATTGACCAGACCAAGGTGCGTGCCGGTCGCCTGGAAGATGACGATTGGCCAAGGTTGACCTCCGCGGTCAACCTGCTCAACGATCGCAAGCTGTTCATCGATGACACCGCGGGTATCAGCCCGTCCGAGATGCGTGCACGGACCCGTCGCCTGGTGCGTGAACATGGCGATATCGCCCTGATCATGATCGACTACCTGCAACTGATGCAGATCCCGGGCTCCAGCGGTGACAACCGGACCAACGAGATTTCCGAAATCTCCCGGTCCTTGAAAGCCCTGGCCAAGGAATTCAACTGCCCGGTGGTGGCGTTGTCCCAGCTCAACCGTTCCTTGGAACAACGTCCCAACAAGCGCCCGGTCAACTCCGACTTGCGGGAATCCGGAGCGATCGAGCAGGATGCTGACGTGATCATGTTCGTATACCGCGACGAGGTGTATCACCCCGAGACCGAGCACAAGGGGATTGCCGAGATCATTATCGGCAAGCAGCGGAACGGGCCGATTGGCTTTATCCGCCTGGCATTCATCGGTAAGTACACCCGTTTCGAGAACCTTGCGCCGGGTAGCTACAACTTCGACGACGACGAATAACCCTCGTGTTCAATTCCGACCATTACCGTCGGAATTGGTCAAAATTTGTGCTATATTCCGCGCCCGCGATTTTTCATCTCAACACCGGTCACCGTCATGCAAACAGCCAAGCCGTTATTTGACTATCCCAAGTACTGGGCCGAATGTTTCGGTCCTGCGCCATTCCTGCCGATGAGCAGGGAGGAGATGGATCAGCTTGGCTGGGATTCGTGTGACATCATCATCGTCACCGGTGATGCGTACGTGGACCACCCGTCGTTTGGCATGGCCATCATCGGCCGGCTGCTGGAGTCCCAGGGCTTCCGCGTCGGGATCATCGCGCAGCCGAACTGGCAGTCCAAAGACGACTTCATGAAGCTCGGCGAGCCGAACCTGTTCTTCGGCGTCGCGGCCGGCAACATGGACTCGATGATCAACCGCTACACCGCCGACAAGAAAATCCGCTCCGACGACGCCTACACCCCTGGCGGCATGGCCGGCAAACGCCCGGATCGCGCCAGCCTGGTGTACAGCCAGCGTTGCAAGGAAGCCTACAAGAACGTGCCGATCGTACTTGGCGGCATCGAAGCCTCCTTGCGCCGCATTGCCCACTACGACTACTGGCAGGACCGGGTGCGCAACTCGATCCTGATCGACGCCACCGCCGACATCCTGCTGTACGGCAACGCCGAGCGGGCCATCGTCGAGGTTGCCCAGCGCCTGTCGTGGGGCCACAAGATCGAAGACATCACCGACGTGCGCGGCACCGCGTTCATCCGTCGCGACACGCCAGCCGGCTGGTACGAAGTGGACTCCACCCGTATCGACCGTCCGGGCAAGGTCGACAAGATCATCAACCCGTACGTGAATACCCAGGACACCCAGGCCTGCGCCATCGAGCAGGAAAAGGGGCCCGTTGATGATCCGCAGGAAGCCAAGGTCGTGCAGATCCTGGCCAGCCCGCGCATGACCCGCGACAAGACCGTGATCCGCCTGCCATCGGTGGAAAAGGTCCGTGGCGACGCCGTGCTCTATGCCCACGCCAACCGCGTGCTGCACCTGGAAACCAACCCAGGCAACGCCCGCGCCCTGGTGCAGAAGCACGGTGAAGTGGACGTGTGGTTCAACCCGCCGCCCATCCCGATGACCACCGAAGAAATGGACTACGTGTTTGGCATGCCATACGCGCGTGTCCCGCACCCGGCGTATGGCAAGGAAAAAATCCCGGCCTACGACATGATCCGTTTCTCGGTGAACATCATGCGTGGCTGCTTCGGCGGCTGCACCTTCTGCTCGATCACCGAGCACGAAGGCCGGATCATCCAGAACCGTTCCGAAGAGTCGATTATTCGCGAGATCGAGGAGATCCGTGACAAGGTCCCGGGTTTCACCGGGGTGATCTCCGACCTCGGCGGCCCGACCGCCAACATGTACCGCATTGCCTGCAAGAGCCCGGAAATCGAATCCGCGTGCCGCAAGCCGTCGTGCGTGTTCCCCGGCATCTGCCCGAACCTGAACACCGACCACTCGTCGCTGATCCAGCTGTATCGCAGCGCCCGGGCATTGCCGGGTGTGAAGAAGATCCTGATCGCTTCCGGCCTGCGCTACGACCTCGCGGTCGAGTCGCCGGAATACGTCAAAGAGCTGGTCACCCACCACGTCGGTGGCTACCTGAAGATCGCCCCGGAACACACCGAGGAAGGTCCGCTCAACCAGATGATGAAGCCGGGCATTGGCAGCTATGACAAGTTCAAGCGCATGTTCGAGAAGTACACCAAGGAAGCGGGCAAGGAGCAGTACCTGATTCCGTACTTTATCGCGGCCCACCCCGGCACCACCGATGAAGACATGATGAACCTCGCCCTGTGGCTCAAGGGCAACGGCTTCCGCGCCGACCAGGTGCAGGCGTTCTATCCGTCGCCGATGGCCACCGCCACCGCGATGTATCACTCGGGCAAGAACCCGCTGCGCAAGGTCACCTACAAGAGTGACGCGGTGACCATCGTCAAGAGCGAAGAACAGCGCCGCCTGCACAAGGCGTTCCTGCGTTACCACGACCCGAAAGGTTGGCCGATGCTGCGTGAAGCGCTGACCCGCATGGGCCGCGCCGACTTGATCGGGCCGGGCAAGGATCAATTGATCCCCTTGCACCAGCCCGCCACCGACAGCTACCAGAGCGCGCGTCGCAAGAACTCGACGCCGGCCGGCAGCCATAAGGTCGCCAAGGAAACCACCACCCGGATCCTCACCCAACACACCGGCCTGCCACCCCGTGGCAGTGACGGCAGCAACCCGTGGGACAAGCGCGAGCAAGCCAAGGCCGCGGCCATGGCGCGCAACAAGCAGGCGGCCAAGGAGCGCGCTGATGCGGCCAAGGGCAAGGGCGGCAAGCCAGCCCGCAAGCCGGTCGTGCCGCGTTGATCGCCGCGTGAATATGCAAAACGCCAGCCTCGTGCTGGCGTTTTGCTTTCTAGGCGGTGGGGAGTCTGTTTGTTAAGGTGGCGGCCATTAAATCGCTATCGGGGGCAAGCTCCCTCCCACATTTTGAATGTATTCACACATCAAGTGTGGGAGGGGGCTTGCCCCCGATAGCGTCACTCCAGTTACCACCTCTTCAAGGAAGAACACCCCCATGGGCAACCCCCTGCTCGGCATCGGCATGGACTCCAACCGCTCCCAGTTCATGGCGCGCCAGCGCATCGAAAGCCAGATCAACCTGCAGCGCCTGTTCGCCGCCATCGACGCCGACCCCGGTATCGTCGGCGCGGGGGTGGTGTATGTCGACGCTGACTTCAATGTCATTACCCTGCGCGAATTCAAGCCCATCTGCAGCATCAAGCCCAAGCGCATCATTTTGCGTGAAGCGCAGAAGTACATTGCGCCAACACAGTTTGCTCAACATGTCGTGAGCAATCCTCGAGAATCGCGACTGATTGGCGAAGCCGTGAATACCGGAATCTCCTGCTTGGGGGCGGTCATCAGTTGGGCTGCGATCGCCAGTGGAACAATTCTGGTGCCTTTCAGCGCTGGAGCCAGTTCCGTCATCGTTGTAGTGGGGTATGCGGCTGCCGGCGCAAGTACGCTTCAGTGTTTCAACGGCATTGCCCGAACAGCGCTGGAAGTCGCCAAACCTGAGGTCAAGGATTCGCTCGACAGTGAAGGCTGGTACCAGAATGCGTCCATCGTGCTGGACGCCGTATCACTGGCAGGCGTGGGCGCTTCGGCCCTGACGACGGTCAAGCTGGTCAGGGCCGCCAAAGCATCGACGGGCAAGAGCCTGCGTGATGTGCTTCGCGGTTTGAATCGCCAGGAAAGAGCCAAGCTGACGAAAGAGCTGCTGAGCATCAACCATCCCAGCTTGACCGCGAAGATGATCAAATTGAGGCAGGCGTCGGGCGAACTCACCAAGCGTTTCACCCCTACGCAGCTCAAGCACAGCACCACTACCCAGATCAAAGACGTCCTGGGCGCAAGCGTTGGGTTTGGCGGGAGTGCCTACTCCGGAAACGTCAACACCATCGCGATTGGACTGTACGAGGAGGTAAGCGAATGAGCGAATTGATGACGCTACGCGACTTTTTCAGACAATACTTTCTGACGTTTATGGGCGGCGTATTTGCTGCGTGTTTTTCTTTGGCGTTGGCTGTGGCGCTGGCGTTCATCACCTATTTTCGTGATGCGCCGATGGCTCAAGTGGGGCTCAAGATCATGTCTGCCGGGGCGCTGCTCATTCTGTTGACGGTCCATAGCAACTTTATGATTTTGCGGGGCCGACCCTCCTGGGTGTGGGTAATGGTCGGGATCTATGTCGCCTGTCTACTGTTTGTAGTTCCGATGGTTCAATTCCAGCCTCACAAAGTCCTTTATGGGTTGGCGCTGTTATTCCCATTGCTTGGATTATTGACACTTAACAGCAAGGTTCAACGAGAGATGCGCACGAAACTCGTGGGAATCCGTCGCATTCGGCAGGCGGTTAAATCAACCGTCAGATCGAGTAGTCGCATGTGAAGGCGCCGCCTTCGATAAACGGTTTCCTCGCGCGCTATTTCCCGGTCTTCATGGGGACGATTTTCATGGCGATCTTCTCCGGCTCAGCCTCGTTTTCCATGGCTGGCGTGACCTATTTGCGCGGTCTTGATCCCGCGCTCAAGGCCAACTATTCAGTAGGCGCGATCCTAGTGCTGTTTCCGTTGCTGGGCTTGCTGTTGCTCAACAGCAAGCGCCACCGCGAAATGCGCCAAAAGCTGCTGGAAATTCGCCGCCTTAAAGAAGCCGTGATCGCCAAGCACAAGGCTCGCTGACTGGGTAGATTCACCACCCCTCCTCACACGGGCGCCACAAATATGTGCAACCCTCGCACCAGGGCGCACACGTTGGCGCCGTTTTGGTGCTGTACTGCACCGGGTCTTACGATAAAGCGCAATGACCGCCGCTCTGGCATAAGTCTTGCGCGCGTTGTGTCCATGCCCTGGCTCGCAGGAGGCCGCCGTGTCGATTCATGTCGCGTTGCACCATGTTACGCATTACCGCTACGACCGCGCGGTCGAACTCGGCCCACAGATCGTGCGTCTGCGCCCGGCTGCCCATAGCCGCACGCGGATTTTGTCCTACGCTCTCAAAGTGCTGCCCGAGCAGCATTTCATCAATTGGCAGCAGGACCCCCAGGGCAATTACCTGGCGCGCCTGGTGTTCCCGGAAAAAACCGATGAACTGCGCATCGAAGTCGACCTGGTCGCCGAGATGGCGGTGTTCAACCCGTTCGACTTTTTCCTTGAGCCCTACGCCGAAAAAATCCCCTTCAGCTACGCCGCCGATGAGCAGCGCGAGCTGGCGCCGTACCTGGAAACCTTGCCGCTGACGCCGAAGTTTGCTGCCTACTTGGCGGGTATCGACCGCACGCCGCTGCCGGCCGTTGATTTCCTGGTGGGCCTCAACCAGCGCCTGGCCGCCGACATCGGCTACCTGATCCGCATGGAACCGGGTGTGCAAACCCCGGAATTCACCCTGGAAAATGCTTCCGGCTCCTGCCGTGATTCGGCCTGGCTGCTGGTGCAACTGTTGCGCAACCTCGGTTTGGCGGCGCGGTTTGTGTCCGGTTATCTGATCCAGCTGACCGCCGACGTCAAAGCCCTCGACGGCCCCTCCGGCACCGAAGTCGACTTCACCGACCTGCACGCTTGGTGCGAAGTGTATTTGCCCGGTGCCGGCTGGATCGGCCTGGATGCCACCTCCGGGTTGTTCGCCGGTGAAGGGCATATCCCATTGGCCTGTAGTCCTGATCCATCGTCTGCTGCGCCGATCAGCGGGCTGGTGGAACCCTGCGAGTGCGAATTCACCCATGAAATGTCGGTGGAGCGCATCTGGGAAGCGCCGCGGGTGACCAAGCCCTACACCGAAGAGCAATGGCTGGCGATCCAGGCCCTGGGCCGGCAGATCGATGGCGACCTGCTCAAGGATGATGTGCGCCTGACCATGGGCGGCGAGCCGACCTTTGTTTCCATCGACGATCCTGATGGCGCCGAGTGGAACACCGCGGCTCTCGGGCCGGACAAGCGTCGCTTGTCCGCCGAGCTGTTCCAGCGCATGCGCAAGCACTACGCACCCAAGGGGCTGGTGCACTTCGGCCAGGGCAAGTGGTACCCCGGCGAGCAATTGCCGCGCTGGTCGCTTAACTGCTATTGGCGCCGTGACGGCGTGCCCATCTGGCACAACAGCGCGCTGATTGCCGACGAACAACAGGACTACGGCGCCGATGGCGCATTGGCTGGGCGCTTCCTCGCCAGTGTCGCCGAACGCCTCAAGCTGCCGGCACGCTTTGTGTTCCCGGCCTATGAAGACAATTTCTACTACCTGTGGCGCGAAGGTGCGTTGCCGCAAAACGTCACCGCCCAGGACCCGCGCCTGAGCGACGACCTGGAGCGCGAACGCCTGCGCAAGGTGTTCAGCCAGGGCCTGGATAAAGTCATCGGCCAAGTGCTGCCGCTGGCGCGCACGGCGGCCAATGACCGCTGGCAGAGCGGGCGCTGGTACCTGCGCGATAACCATTGCCGCCTGGTGCCGGGGGATTCGCCGTTGGGCTATCGCCTGCCGTTGGCCTCGCAGCCGTGGGTGACGGCGGCGGAGTATCCGTTCGTGCACCCGACTGACCCGAACCAGGATCAGCCGGAGTTGCCGACCAGCGCCCAACTGCAAAGCCATGGCGAACCGGCGCCGAGCGACGAGCGCGTGCCGAAGATCGATGAGTCTGCCGACTGGCTGACCCGCACCGCTCTGTGCGCCGAAGCGCGGGAAGGGCGCCTGTACCTGTTCATGCCGCCATTGGAGCGGGTCGAGGACTACCTGGAGTTGGTCGCCGCCATTGAAGCCACCGCCGAAGAGCTGCATTGCCCGGTGTTGCTGGAAGGCTACGAGCCACCGTTCGATATGCGCCTGAGCAACTTCCGCGTCACGCCGGACCCGGGTGTGATTGAGGTCAACGTGCAGCCGTCCGCCACTTGGGACGAATTGGTGGAACGTACCGAATTCCTCTACGAGGAGGCGCGGCAAACCCGCCTGACCACCGAGAAGTTCATGATCGACGGCCGCCACACCGGCACCGGCGGTGGCAACCATTTTGTACTGGGCGGCGCGACGCCCAAGGATTCGCCGTTCCTGCGCCGGCCCGACCTGCTACGCAGCCTGATCAGCTACTGGCATAACCACCCCTCGCTGTCGTACCTGTTTTCCGGCCTGTTTATCGGTCCGACTTCCCAGGCACCGCGGGTGGATGAAGCGCGCAACGATGCGCTGTATGAGCTGGAAATCGCCTTCGCCCAAATGCCCCAGCCCGGTGAAGAATGCCCGCCGTGGTTGGTGGACCGCCTGCTGCGCAACCTGTTGATCGACGTGACGGGCAACACCCACCGCGCCGAATTCTGTATCGACAAGCTCTACTCGCCGGACGGTGCCACTGGCCGCCTGGGCCTGCTGGAATTGCGCGCCTTTGAAATGCCGCCCCACGCACGCATGAGCCTGACCCAGCAATTGCTGCTGCGGGCCTTGGTGGCGCGTTTCTGGCGTGAACCCTATGCGCCGCCGAAACTGGCGCGCTGGGGCACTGAGTTGCATGACCGTTTCCTGTTGCCGCACTTTATCGAGCAGGATTTTGCCGACGTAATCGTCGAGTTGAACGCCGCCGGTTACCCGTTGCGGGCCGAATGGTTCGCCGCACACCTGGAGTTCCGCTTCCCCAAGGTCGGCGATTACGCCGTCAGCGGGATCGAACTGGAACTGCGCCAGGCCTTGGAACCCTGGCATGTGCTGGGCGAAGAGGGCGCGGCGGGCGGCACGGTGCGTTATGTGGACTCGTCCCTTGAGCGCCTGCAGGTCAAACTGACCGGGCTGGCGCCGCAACGTTACCTGCTGACCTGCAATGGCATTCCGGTGCCGTTGCAAGCTACCGGACGGGTGGGTGAGTTTGTCGCCGGCGTGCGTTACCGCGCCTGGCAACCGGCCAACTGCCTGCAACCGACCATCCCGGTGCATGCGCCGTTGGTGTTCGACCTGCTCGACACCTGGATGCAGCGCTCGCTGGGCGGCTGCCAGTACCATGTCGCGCATCCGGGCGGGCGTAACTACGACAGCTTGCCGGTGAATGCCAATGAGGCGGAGAGCCGGCGCATGGCGCGGTTCTTCCGTCTCGGCCATACACCAGGAAAGCTCCCCGTGCCGAGTGTTGTGATCAATGACGAATTCCCGATGACCTTGGATCTGCGGCGTCACCCCAATAATAATGACTGAATGCGATCCAAATGTATGAGGGAGCGTGCTCCCGATTGCGGTGAGTCAGCCGATACCTAGGTTGACTGACCCGCCGCGATCGGGAGTAAGCCCCCTCCCACAGGGATTTGCAGTGTTTGTTAGGTTAATCTGAGCCCCCTTGCCTCTGCCGAGCGTTCCATGCCCGATTTGCTCGACCAATACCCGCTGACTGCGGGCACTTATCACGAACTCCTGGATGACAGCGGCGCGGTGCGTGCCCATTGGCGGCGCCTGCTTGATCACCTGCAACGCAGTACGCCCGCGCAGTTGGCCCAGCGCCAGGCGCTGCTGACCCGGCAGATCCAGGAAAACGGCGTGACCTACAACGTCTACGCCGACCCCAAGGGTGCCGATCGCCCGTGGGAGCTGGACCTGCTGCCCCATGTACTGGCGGCTGATGAATGGCAGCACTTGTCGGCCGGTATCGCCCAGCGTGCACGCCTTCTCAATGCGGTGCTGGCCGATCTGTATGGCCCGCAACGCCTGATCAAGGAAGGCCTGCTGCCGGCCGAGCTGGTGTTCGGGCATAACAACTTCCTGTGGCCGTGCCAGGGCATCCAGCCGCCCGACGGTGCGTTCCTGCACCTGTATGCCGTGGACCTGGCGCGAACCCCGGATGGCCGCTGGTGGGTCACCGCCGACCGTACGCAAGCACCCTCGGGTGCCGGTTATGCGCTGGAAAACCGCACCATTGTGTCCCGCGCTTTCCCGGATCTGTACCGCGACTTGCAGGTGCAGCACCTCACGGGCTTCTTCCGTACGCTCCAGGAAACCCTGGCGCGCCAGGCGCCGAGTGACAGCCAGCCGCCGCTGATCGTGCTGCTCACCCCAGGCCGGTTCAACGAAAGCTATTTTGAACACTTGTACCTGGCGCGCCAGCTGGGCTATCCATTGGTGGAAGGCGGCGACCTCACGGTGCGCGACAGCACGGTGTTCCTCAAAACCCTCAGCGGCCTGCGCCGGGTACACGCGATCATGCGTCGTCTCGATGACGATTTCTGCGACCCGCTGGAGCTGCGCACCGACTCTGCCCTTGGCGTGCCCGGCCTGCTCGACGCCGTGCGTCAGGGCAATGTACTGGTGGCCAATGCCTTGGGCAGTGGTGTGCTGGAGTCGCCGGGTCTGCTTGGCTTCCTGCCGAAGATTAATGAATTTCTGTTCGGTGAAGAACTGATCCTGCCGTCCATCGCCACGTGGTGGTGCGGGGAGGCGCCCGTGCTGGCCGAAGCCTTGGAGAAGCTGCCCGAGCTGCTGATCAAGCCGGCGTTTCCATCGCAGAGTTTTGCCCCGGTCTTCGGTCGCGACCTGGACGACGAACAACGCCAGGCCCTGGCCGAACGCATGCGCGCGAGGCCTTATGCGTATGTCGCCCAGGAGCTGGCGCAATTGTCCCAGGCGCCGGTATGGCACACCGTGGATGACCACCTGCAACACCGCGCCATCGGCATGCGTGTGTATGCCGTCGCCAGCGAAGACGGCTACCGCGTGCTGCCGGGTGGCCTGACCCGCGTGGCTGCCGAGGCCGATGCCGAAGTGGTCTCGATGCAGCGCGGTGGCGCGAGCAAGGACACCTGGGTGCTCGGTGAGCGCGCTGCTGGTGGCGAACATTGGCGCGCCCAACGCGCCATTGGTGCCCATGACCTGGTTCGCCGCGATCCGTACCTGCCTTCGCGTGTGGTGGAAAACCTGTTCTGGTTCGGCCGCTATTGCGAGCGCTGCGATGACAGCGCGCGCTGGTTGCGTATCGTGTTGGCGCGCTATGTCGACGGCGACGATCCGCTGGCGCTGCGGGCGGCGGTTGAGTTGGGTGAGAACCTGCACCTGCTGCCGGAGGAGGGCGAACTGCCCGAGCGTTTGCAGGCGGCCTTGCTCGGCGATGATTGGCCATCGAGCCTGCGCGCCAACCTGCAACGCTTGCAGTGGGCGGCGTCTCAGGTGCGCGGCAAGTTGTCCCGGGAAAACTGGCAGGCGCTGGTGGAGTTGCAGCGCGAAGCCCTGGAGCTGGAAAGCGAGAGCCCTGACTTTGGTGAGTTGCTGGATTTCCTCAACCGCCTGGTGATGTCCCTGGCGGCGCTGTCCGGGTTTGCCCTGGACGACATGACCCGCGACGAAGGTTGGCGTTTCTTGATGATGGGCCGGCGCATCGAGCGCCTGCAATTTCTCAGCAGCAGCCTGGCGGCGTTCCTGCGTGGCGTGGCGGTGTTCGATCAGGCGGGGCTGGAATGGTTGCTGGAACTGGGCAACAGCAGCATCACCTATCGCTCGCGCTACCTGGCGGTGCCGCAGCTGATCCCGGTGCTGGACTTGTTGCTGCTGGACGAGCAGAACCCCCATGCGGTGCTGTTCCAACTGAAACTGGTCAGCCGCACCTTGCGTCGCCTCAACGACGACTTCGGCGTACCCCGGGAAACCGGTCTGGCACCCTTGGTGGAGCGCCTCGCGCGGTTCGACCTGAGCTGCCTGGAGAACCCGCTGTTTGGCGAGCCCAGCGTGCGTGCCGCGCTGGATGGCCTGGCCGACCTGCTGCAAGCGGTGGCCGATGAGAGTGGGCAAGTGTCGGATCGCATGGCCTTGCGCCATTTTGCCCATGTAGATGATGTCAGCCAGCAAACGGTGTCGGTGTGATGAGTGCGCGCTATCAGATTTTCCACGATACCCATTACCACTACGACAGCCCGGTGTCCCTGGCCCAGCAGCTGGCGCACCTGTGGCCCCGGCCCTGCGCCTGGCAGCGTTGCAGCGCGCAGCAGTTGGACATCAGCCCGGAGCCGACGTCGCGGCGCGATGAGTTGGACGTGTTCGGCAACCCGATCACCCGCCTGGCCTTCGAGCGCCCCCACGATGAACTGCTGGTGAACGCCTCGCTGACCGTCGAAGTGCTGGCACGGCCGGTGCTGGATTTCCAGGCGTCGCCGGCCTGGGACCAGACCCGCGACAGCTTGACCTACAGCAGCCAGCCGCTGTCCGGGGAGTTGATTGAAGCCTGCCGCTATCGCTTCGAATCGCCCTACGTGCATTTGAAAAAAACCTTCGTCGAGTTTTCCGAAAGCTGCTTTCCGCCGGGCCAGCCATTGCTACTGGGCGTGCAGGCGCTGATGGAAAAGATCTTCGATGAATTCACTTTCGATGCCGAAGCGACCCAGGTCGCCACGCCGCTGGTGGAAGTGCTGGAGCGCCGACGCGGCGTGTGCCAGGACTTCGCCCACCTGATGCTCGCCTGCCTACGCTCACGGGGCCTGGCGGCGCGCTACATCAGCGGCTACCTGCTGACCCAGCCGCCACCCGGCCAGCCACGGCTGATCGGCGCCGATGCGTCCCACGCGTGGGTTTCGGTGTATTGCCCGGTTTCGGGCTGGGTGGATTTTGACCCGACCAACAATGTGCAGCCGGCACTGGAGCACATCACCCTGGCCTGGGGCCGGGATTTTTCCGATGTGTCGCCGTTGCGGGGGGTGATTCTGGGGGGAGGGAGCCATGACCCGGAAGTGCGGGTGACGGTGATGCCGCTGGAATGATGGGCTGGCAGCAGTCGGGCGGCTTGCCGATACAGGCGTGTCTGGCAAGCGGGCCTGCTGTGGTATTAGCGGGCTTGTTGTAGCGAGTTGTGGCTAGCGGGCTTGCCCCGCGTTGGGCTGCGAAGCAGCCCCAATCAATCGGAATGCGGAGTATCAGGCACTCCTCGGCGGCTGGTTCTGGGGCTGCTGCGCAGCCCAACGCGGGGCAAGCCCGCTCGCCACAACAAGCCCGCACAGCAACGGAAATTATTCAGCCGGGTCTTTCGGCGTTTCAGTCTCGTCTGCTGCCACTTCGCTTTCCGCGTCCGGATTCAGTGCGCCCGCTTCTTCATCGACAGCGGCTTTCTTGCGTTGCAGCTTTTCCTCTTTCTTCTGTTCCTTGGCCAAGTCTCTCTGACGTTTGGCGAAGGAGTAATTAGGTTTGGCCATGGGCGATCCTCTAAGGTCGAAGGTGAGGGTGGGCGGCGCGCAGCTGCCTTGGGTCGCTATGGTAGCAGCTTAGCGGCGCGCTTGGCCCTCACTTACCGCAGGCGTACGCGGCCAACAGGCCATTGAACAGTTGATTGAGATGCATGGCTGGCGCTCCATAAGGGGGATGGGGCGATCATAGGGCGCGTGTGACACTTTGGCTGGTTGATTGTGTCGATAGGTCTGATAGCCTAAAGTTGTATACAATTTGTTGATTCAGGTCATAAGCCTTTATGCCTGGTTCAGGCACCCTTGTCGCACTACGCGTTTTTTAAACCCTGCCTTGGAGATCCACATGTTTGCCAAACTCGTTGCTGTTTCCCTGCTGACTCTGGCCAGTGGCCAGTTGCTTGCTGCAGAGTGCAAGGTCACCGTCGACTCCACCGATCAGATGTCCTACGACACCAAGGAAATCACGATCGACAAGAGCTGCAAGACGTTCACCGTAGAGTTGACTCACTCCGGCAGCTTGCCGAAAAACGTCATGGGCCATAACTGGGTGCTGACCAGCGCCGCCGACATGCAGCCGGTCGCGACCGATGGCATGGCCGCCGGCCTCGACAAAAACTACCTGAAAGAAGGCGACGAACGCATCATCGCCCACACCAAAGTCATTGGTGCTGGCGAGAAAGATTCGGTGAGCTTCGATGTGTCCAAGCTGAAAGCGGGCACTGACTATGCGTTCTTCTGCTCGTTCCCAGGCCACATCTCGATGATGAAAGGCACTGTGGTCGTCAAGTAAGACCGCGTTATCGTTCATCGGGGGCAAGCCCCTCCCACATTTGAATGTGTTCACAAATCAAGTGTGGGAGGGGGCTTGCCCCCGATGGCTGCCTGACCCTCAATACAACGCTCTCTGGCTCACCTCACGGCGCAAACGGCATCACCCGCTTGTGCTCAGTCTTGCGGTACGTATCGCAGATAATCCTGAACGCCTCTTCCCGCACCGGCTCCCCGTGCAGGAACGCATCGATCTCGGCGTAAGTCACGCCATGTGACGCTTCGTCTGGCTTGCCTGGCGACAGGTCTTCCAGGTCCGCCGTCGGCACCTTCTCCACCAACGACTCCGGCGCCCCAAAGTGCCGTGCGATCGCGCGTACCTGGTTTTTCACCAACCCGCTCAACGGTGCCAGGTCGCAGGCGCCATCGCCGAACTTGGTGAAAAAGCCCATCACCGCTTCCGCCGCATGGTCGGTGCCGATCACCAGGCCACCGGCCGCGCCGGCGATGGTGTACTGCGCCACCATGCGCATGCGCGCCTTGGTGTTGCCGAGCACGAAATCGCGGGACACCGCCGCCTTGCCTTCAAACGCCGCCACTTCATTGGCCAGGGATTTCACCGCCGGGCCGATGTTCACGGTGTGGCGTTCGTCCGGTTCGATAAAGTCCACCGCCGCCTGGGCGTCGATTTCATCGAACTGGGTTTCGTAGGGCAGGCGCACGGCGATAAAACGGTAGGCCTCGTCACCCGTGCTGGAACGCAGTTCCTGCATCGCACGCTGGGCCAACAGGCCAGCGGTCAGGGAGTCGACGCCACCGCTGATGCCCAGCACCAATGTCTTGAGCCCGGCATTGCGCAGGCAGTCCTGGATAAAGGCCACGCGTCGGGCGACCTCGGCCTCAAGGGCGGCCTGGTCTTTGAACGGCGCTTGGACCTTGAGCTGCTGTGCAATCTCACGCTGTACGGCTTGCATGATTCACTCCTTGCTGGAAAGGGCAGGTACTTTGAAAACGTGACGCAAATAGGCGACGAAATTCGGGTCGGTGCAGTGGGTCTTGCCCGCTTCATCGGAGATCTTCGCGACGGGCTGGCCATTGCACGCGGTCATTTTAAGCACGATGCTCATCGGTTCCACACCTGGAATATCGCAGGTCAGGTTGGTGCCGATACCGAAGCTGACATTAATGCGCCCCCGCAGCGCACGGAATATCTCCAAGGCCTTGGGCAGCGACAGGCTGTCGGAAAACACCAGGGTCTTGCTCATCGGCTCGATGCCCAGCTTGTGGTAGTGGGCGATGGCTTTCTCTGCCCATTGCACCGGGTCGCCGGAGTCGTGGCGCAGGCCGTCGAACAGCTTGGCGAAGTACAAGTCGAAATCGCTGAGAAAAGCGTCAGTGGTGATGCAGTCGGTCAGCGCGATACCCAGCAGGCCACGGTATTCGCGGACCCAGCAGTCGAGGGCGGCAATCTGGCTGTCGATCAGGCGCGGGCCGAGTTGCTGGTGGGCCATGATCCATTCGTGGGCCATGGTGCCCAGTGGCTTCATATCGAACTCGCGCGCCAGGTGCACGTTGCTGGTGCCGACAAAACGGCCGGGGAAGTCATGCTTGAGCACGCTGACCACTTCTTCCTGCACGCGGTACGAGAAGCGTCGGCGCGTGCCGAAGTCGGCCACTTGCAGCTCGGACAGTTCGTCGCTGCTGGCGTTGGCGGTCAACCAGTCGAACTTGCGGTACAGCTGCTCGCGGGCCTGTTCGAGGATCACGGTCTGGTAACGGTAGCGGTTGCGCACTTCGCTGACGATGGCCAGCATCGGCACTTCAAACAGGATCACATGCAGCCACGGCCCGCGCAGGCGGATAAACAGCTCGCCGTTCTCGATACCGGTCTGCACATAACGCAGGTTGAAACGAAACAGCCCGAGGAAGCGCAAAAAATCCGGCTTCATAAAGCTGATGCGTTCCAGGAAACCCAGTTGGTCCGGGCTCAGGCTCAGCTCGGCGAGGCGCTCGATCTGGTAGCGGATCTCCGCCAGGTACGGGCGCAGGTCTTCGCTGTTACGGCAACGAAACTCCCATTCAACTTCCACATTGGGGTAGTTGTGCAGCACCGCCTGCATCATGGTCAGCTTGTAGAAGTCGGTGTCGAGCAAGTTCTGCACGATGCGATCGGCAAACACACTCTCGCTCATAACGGGAATCTCCAGACAGGTCGGCGATGGGCGACGACCTTTACGCACAATTAAGGAAGGGGGCTAGTGGCGCATAGACCTGTGGGGTTTTGCCAGTGATTTTTTCGGCCAGGCCACTGGCCTCATCGGGGGCAAGCCCCCTCCCACATCAGGAACGCACTCCAAGTGGGGAGGGGGCTTGCCCCCGATAGCGCGATTTCAGGCACTAAATAACCTGCTCCATCATCCACTTTACAAACTCGCGCACCTTGGGCACTTCTGCCGAATGCTCGGGGTAGGCCAGGTAATACGCATCCTGGCTTGGCATCGCGTGCTGCCAAGGGATCACCAGCTTGCCCTCGGCCAGTTCCTCCTCCACCAGGAACCGCGGCAGCAGCGCCACGCCGCACCCCACCTGCGCCGCACGAATGCACATATAAAAGGTATCGAAGCGCGGCCCATGGTAGCTGTGCTCGGTGTGGAAGCCCTGGTCGGCAAACCAGTCATGCCAGCCTTGGGGCCGCGAGGCGTTTTGCAGCAGCACCAGGTTGCTCAGTTGCGTGGGGTCGGTGAACGGCTGCGCGGGCAGGCTCTCCGGGGCGCATACCGGGATCAGTTCTTCGCTGAACAGCTTCAGGCTCTCCGTGCCGGGGCGCGCGCCCTGGCCGAAGTAGAACGCCATGTCGGCCTTGCCTTGCAGCAGTTCATCCGGCGCCTGTTCGTTGCACAGGTCCAGGTGAATCTGTGGGTGACGCAGGCGCCAGCCCTTGAGGCGCGGTACCAGCCAGCGCGCGCCAAACGTGTAGGGCGTGGACACGCGTAACACTTCGGTCTCGCCGCCATAGGAGCGCAGGTAATGGGTGGACATCTCCACCTGGGTGAGGATCTTGCGCACTTCCACCAGATACAGGTCGCCCGCCGGGGTCATCTGCAGGCGACGGCGCACCCGGCGAAACAACAGGTGTTGCAGTAATTCTTCCAGCTGCGCGACCTGTTTGCTCACCGCGCTTTGCGTGAGGTTCAACTCCTCGGCGGCGCGAGTGAAGCTCAGGTGGCGGGTGGCGGCTTCGAAGCACTGCAGGGCAGTGATCGAGGGCAAATGTCTTTTGTTCAGCACGGCACGCCTCTTTTTATTCTTTGCATGAATAAACGGAATGATATCTCGCCTAATCGTCGTTTGTTGGCAAGTCTTGGGCCAGCTACAAATAAGGTCCGGATCGCCGTGTGGGCCGCGGCGCAATTTTTTTGTTGGTAGATTGAAGGAGTGACCCATGGTTGCCGCATTGCTTGATCGTCTCGGGGTAAACCCGGCGCTGTACCAGTCGGGTAAACAGCCCGTGCATTCGCCGATTGATGGAAGCCGTATCGGCAGCGTGCACTGGGAAGGTGCCGCCGAGGTGGAGCAACAGGTCAGTCGCGCCGAGCATGCATTCGAGGCCTGGCGCAAAGTGCCAGCGCCACGCCGTGGTGAGCTGGTACGCCAATTCGGCGACGTGTTGCGTGAATACAAGGCCGACCTGGGCGAGCTGGTGTCCTGGGAAGCCGGCAAGATCACCCAGGAAGGCTTGGGTGAAGTGCAGGAAATGATCGATATCTGCGACTTCGCCGTCGGCCTGTCGCGCCAGCTGTACGGTTTGACCATCGCCTCTGAGCGCCCCGGCCACCATATGCGTGAAACCTGGCACCCGTTGGGCGTGGTCGGCGTGATCAGTGCTTTCAACTTCCCGGTGGCCGTATGGGCGTGGAACACCACCCTGGCCCTGGTGTGCGGCAACGCCGTCATCTGGAAGCCTTCGGAAAAGACCCCGCTCACTGCCCTGGCCTGCCAGGCGCTGTTCGAGCGCGTGCTGAAGAACTTCAAGGACGCCCCGCAGTACCTGAGCCAAGTGGTCATCGGTGGTCGTGACGCCGGTGCCGCACTGGTGGATGACCCGCGTGTCGCCCTGATCAGCGCCACCGGCAGCACGTGCATGGGCCGCGAAGTCGCGCCGAAAGTCGCCGCGCGTTTCGCCCGCAGCATCCTTGAACTGGGCGGTAACAACGCAATGATCCTCGGCCCGAGCGCCGACCTGGACATGGCCGTGCGCGCGATCCTGTTCAGCGCCGTCGGCACCGCCGGCCAGCGTTGCACCACCCTGCGCCGCCTGATTGCCCACGAGTCGGTCAAGGAAGAAATTGTCACCCGCCTCAAGGCGGCCTATTCCAAGGTGCGCATCGGCCACCCGCTGGAAGGCAACCTGATTGGCCCGCTGATCGACAAGCACGGCTTCGACAATATGCAGGACGCCTTGGAGCAAGCCCTGAGTGAAGGCGGCAAGGTGTTTGGCGGTAAGCGTCAGTTGGAAGACAAGTTCCCGAATGCCTACTACGTGTCGCCAGCGATCGTGGAAATGCCCGAGCAGAGCGACGTGGTGTGCACCGAGACCTTCGCACCGATTCTCTACGTGGTCGGCTACACCGACTTTGCCGAAGCCCTGCGCCTGAACAACGCGGTGCCGCAAGGCTTGTCGTCGTGCATCTTCACCACCGATGTGCGCGAAGCCGAGCAGTTCATGTCGGCAGTGGGCAGTGACTGCGGTATTGCCAACGTCAACATCGGCCCGAGCGGCGCCGAAATCGGCGGCGCGTTTGGCGGTGAGAAAGAGACCGGCGGCGGGCGCGAGTCGGGCTCGGATGCGTGGCGCGGTTACATGCGTCGCCAGACCAACACCGTGAACTACTCGCTGGAGTTGCCATTGGCCCAGGGCATTACCTTCGACTGATTTCTGTAGGAGCGAGCTTGCTCGCGAAGATCGTCAACGATCAGGCGGGCAACCTGAGTGAGCGCGATGTCCTTGCGTTTTTCGCGAGCAAGCTCGCTCCTACAGTGATGGTGTTGAACAAGAAAAATTGTTTGTTAGGTCTCATCGGAGTCTGGCAATGGCACTGCGCGAAACATGTTTGTGGGAACACCTCACCCCCGGCCGGCCGGATCGCGCCGCGCTCAAGGGCGAGGTCAAGGTGGATGTGTGCGTGATCGGTGCCGGGATCACCGGTTTGTCCGCGGCCATTCACTTGTTGGAACAGGGTAAAAGCGTCGCCGTGCTGGAAGCCCATCGCACCGGTCATGGCGGTTCGGGGCGCAACGTCGGGTTGGTCAATGCCGGCCTGTGGATTCCCCCGGACGAGATCGAAGCCGGTTTCGGCGAGGCGGTGGGCAGCCAGCTCAACCGCATGCTGGGTGCGGCACCGTCCCTGGTGTTCAGCCTGGTCGACAAATACAACATCGATTGCCAATTACGCCGCGAAGGCACCTTGCACATGGCGCACAACGCCCGTGGCGAAGCGGATCTGCGCAGTCGTGAAGAACAATGGAAGCGCCGTGGCGCGCCGGTCGAGCTGCTCACCGGCCAGGCCTGCGAGCAGGCCACCGGCACCCAAAAAATCGCCGCAGCCTTGCTGGACCGGCGCGCGGGCACCTTGAACCCGATGGCTTACACCAGTGGTTTGGCGAATGCGGCGGTCGGGCTGGGCGGGCAATTGTTCGACCATTCCCCGGTGACCCAGCTGGAACGCCAGGGTTCGCACTGGTCGGTGCAGACGGCCAGCGGTGCGGTGCAGGCTGCACAAGTCGTGATCGCCTCCAATGCCTACACCGAAGGCGAATGGACCGAGTTGCGGCGCAATTTCTTCCCCGGTTACTACTATCAGGTGGCTTCCGCCCCATTGACCGACGCCGCGGCCCAGCAAATCCTCCCCGGTGGCCAAGGTTCGTGGGACACACGCCAGGTCTTGAGCAGCATTCGCCGCGATGCCGATGGCCGCCTGTTGCTCGGCAGCCTGGGCAACGGCAACCAGAAACCGACGTGGTTCCTCAAGGCGTGGGCCGATCGGGTGCAGCAGCATTACTTCCCGTACCTCAAATCGGTGCAATGGGAATACACCTGGACCGGTTGCATCGCGTTCACGCCCGATCACTTGATGCGCCTGTTCGAACCTGCCCCCGGCCTGGTCGCGGTAACGGGCTACAACGGGCGTGGCGTGACCACCGGCAGCGTGGTGGGCAAGGCATTCGCCGACTATTTGTGTCACCAGAATCCCCAGGCCCTGCCGATTCCGTTTACGCCAATGCAACCACTGGCCGCGGTGGGCCTGCGCAGCTGCCTTTATGAGGCCGGATTCTCGCTGTATCACGCAGGGCAATGCTTGAGGATCGTGATCTGATCAGCGAGATACCGCTCAGAAGCCTGCGTTTTCTGAGTAGGCTACTAATCTGTATTGGTGCAAGTCGTAGCAGTCGCGCACTGTAAATGTGCAGTTCCGTTACGCAGTCGGTTACAGCTGTAGGAACTGTCGTTTATCGCTTTGGTTGCAGGTGCGACCCGCCAGGGTTGTACTTTTTTGGCTGTAGGGTTGCACCTCTTGATACTAGAGGGTTGCACGTCCTGGCGAGCGGAGTCGAAACATCTGAAATAACAATGACACCGTGTCTTTTTGAAGAATAAAAACGTAATGGCACGAGGCTTGCTCAGGGCTTTCAGTGAAAGGTTTGAACGCAAGTTGTCGTGCCAAAAATCAAAAATATCGGAGCACCACTCATGTCCCAGACGTTTTACAAGAAAGGTTTTCTGGCCCTCGCCGTTGCAGCGGCACTGGGTGTTTCTACGTTTGTTCAAGCTGATGTGAAGATCGGCGTAGCGGGGCCCATGACCGGCGCCAACGCGTCGTTCGGTGAGCAGTACATGAAAGGTGCCCAGGCGGCAGCCGAGGTGATCAACAAGGCCGGCGGTATCAACGGCGAGAAGGTCGTGCTGGTTGCCGGTGACGATGCGTGTGAGCCGAAGCAGGCTGTGGCCGTGGCCAACCGCCTGGCGGACCAGGACAAAGTGATTGGCGTGGTCGGGCACTTCTGCTCGTCGAACACCATCCCGGCCTCCGAGGTTTACGACGAAGCGGGCATCATCGCGATCACCCCTGGCTCTACCAACCCACAAGTGACCGAACGCGGCCTGGGCGCCATGTTCCGTATGTGCGGCCGTGACGACCAGCAAGGCATCGTCGCCGGCGATTACATCGTCGACGTGCTCAAGGGCAAGAAAGTCGCGGTCATCAACGACAAGGACACCTACGGCAAAGGCCTGGCCGACGCCACCTCCGCCCAGTTGACCAAGCGCGGCGTCAAGCCGGTGCTGGAAGAGGGCCTGACCCGTGGCGAGAAAGACTTCAGCGCCCTGGTCACCAAAATCCGCTCCCTGGGCGCCGACGTCGTGTACTTCGGTGGCCTGCACCCGGAAGCCGGTCCGCTGGTCCGCCAGATTCGTGAAGCGGGCCTCAAAGACGTCAAGTTCATGTCCGATGACGGCGTGGTGACCGATGAACTGGTGGCCACCGCTGGCGGCGCGCAATACGTCGATGGCGTGTACATGACCTTTGGTGCCGACCCGCGCCTGCTGCCAGACAGCAAGGCCGTCGTGGAAGAGTTCCGCAAGGCCGGTTATGAGCCAGAAGGCTACACCCTGTACGCCTACGCCTCGCTGCAGGCCCTGGCCGCCGGTTTCAACGGCGCCAAGTCCAACAAGGGCGAAGACGCCGCCAAATGGCTGAAAGCGCACCCGGTCAAAACCGTGATGGGCGAGAAGACCTGGGACGCGAAGGGCGACTTGAAAGTCTCCGACTACGTGGTTTACCAGTGGGATAAAGACGGCAAATACCACCAGCTGGAAAAGCAGAAGTAAGGCATAGCTCCGACGTCCGAATGTGGGAGGGGGCTTGCCCCCGATGACGGTGTGTCAGCCCCCCGATGTACAGCTGACGCTCCGCAATCGGGGGCAAGCCCCCTCCCACAGGGGGACCGTGTTCTGATCGAGATCTGTCTTTTCCTCCAGAAGCGCCGCACACCTACTGGTGTGCAGGTGCTCACCGCGTGAGATTGCGTTATGGATGGTATTTTCCTGCAGCAACTGGTCAACGGCCTGACCCTCGGGTCGGTCTATGGCCTGATCGCCATCGGCTACACAATGGTCTATGGCATCATTGGCATGATCAACTTCGCCCATGGCGAGGTTTATATGATTTCCGCTTACCTCGCGGCGATCAGTCTGGCACTGCTGGCTTACTTCGGCATCGAATCCTTCCCACTGCTCATTCTCGGCACCCTGATCTTCACCGTGGTCGTCACTGGCGTTTACGGTTGGGTCATTGAACGTGTCGCCTACAAACCGCTGCGCAACTCCACCCGACTGGCACCGCTGATCAGCGCCATCGGGATCTCCCTGATCCTGCAGAACTACGCGCAGATCGCCCAGGGTGCGAAACAACAAGGCATTCCAACCCTGCTGGCCGGCGCCTGGCGCGTCGACATCGGCAGTGGGTTCGTCCAGCTCACGTACACCAAGATCTTCATCCTCGTGGCGGCGTTTGCCGGCATGGCGTTGCTCACCTACATCATCAAGTACACCAAGCTCGGCCGCATGTGCCGCGCCACCCAGCAAGACCGCAAGATGGCCTCGATCCTGGGGATCAACACCGACCGCGTGATCTCCTACGTGTTTATCATCGGTGCTGCCATGGCGGCCCTGGCCGGCGTGCTGATCACCCTCAACTACGGCACGTTCGACTTCTACGCCGGCTTCATCATCGGCATCAAGGCGTTTACCGCAGCGGTACTCGGCGGCATCGGTTCCCTGCCTGGGGCCATGCTCGGCGGGATCATCCTGGGTATTTCCGAGTCGTTGTTCTCGGGGTTGATCAACTCTGACTACAAAGACGTGTTCAGTTTCTCCCTGTTGGTGGTGATTCTGATTTTCCGTCCTCAGGGCCTGCTTGGTCGCCCACTCGTGGCGAAGGTGTAAACATGTCTGCTGCCAAACCTATCGATATCAAGAAAAGTGTGGTCGATACGATCCTTGCCGGGCTTATTTCGCTGATCGTATTCGGTCCGATCGTCGGCGTGGTCCTCGACGGCTACAGCTTCAACCTGGAACCTGCGCGCGTGGCCACCTTGGTCGCCATCGTGATGGCCGGCCGCTTTGCCCTCAGCCTGTTCCTGCAAACCCCCAAGGGCCTGAAGATTCTGCAAGGCTTCGAAAGCAGTGGCTCCGGCGTGCACGTACTGCCACCGGACTACAAGTCGCGGCTGCGCTGGATCATCCCGGTGTTGATCGTGATCGCCATCGTGTTCCCGATCTTCGCCAACAAATACCTGCTGACCGTGGTGATCCTCGGGTTGATCTACGTGTTGCTGGGCCTGGGCCTGAACATCGTGGTCGGCCTGGCCGGCTTGCTCGACCTGGGTTACGTGGCGTTCTACGCCATCGGTGCCTACGGCCTGGCGCTGGGCTACCAGTACCTCGGCCTGGGCTTCTGGACGGTGCTGCCCCTGGCAGCCATCTGTGCGGCGCTGGCGGGGTGCATACTCGGATTCCCGGTGTTGCGAATGCACGGTGACTACCTGGCCATTGTGACCCTGGGCTTTGGTGAAATCATTCGGTTGGTGCTGAACAACTGGCTGTCATTTACCGGCGGCCCGAACGGTATGCCGGTGCCTTCGCCAACCTTCCTCGGCCTGGAGTTCGGGCGCAAGGCGAAGGATGGCGGGATTCCGTTCCATGAGTTCTTCGGCATCGATTACAACCCCAACATCAAGTTCATGTTCATCTACATCG
The DNA here is from genome assembly GCF_058793055.1 of Pseudomonas sp. MPR-R2A5. Lineage (NCBI taxonomy): Bacteria > Pseudomonadati > Pseudomonadota > Gammaproteobacteria > Pseudomonadales > Pseudomonadaceae > Pseudomonas > Pseudomonas sp. MPR-R2A5. The sequence goes on along the minus strand of NZ_JBXAFK010000007.1, from coordinate 26,699 downwards.
TGCTGTTCCTGGTGGTGCTGGCTGTGCTGTACATCAAGCACCGCCTGACCCGCATGCCTGTAGGCCGTGCCTGGGAGGCCTTGCGCGAAGATGAGATCGCCTGCCGTTCCATGGGCCTGAACCATGTATTGGTCAAGCTCTCGGCGTTCACCATTGGCGCTTCCACTGCCGGCCTGGCCGGGGTGTTCTTTGCCAGCTACCAGGGCTTCGTCAACCCGTCGTCGTTCACCTTCTTCGAGTCGGCGCTGATCCTGGCCATCGTCGTACTGGGCGGCATGGGCTCGACGGTTGGCGTGGTGATTGCGGCATTTGTATTGACCGTCGCCCCGGAACTGCTGCGCAGCTTCTCCGAATACCGCGTGCTGCTGTTTGGCGTGTTGATGGTGGTGATGATGATCTGGCGACCGCGTGGGCTGATCCGCATCAGCCGTACCGGCGTGACCCCACGTAAAGGAGTGGCGCCATGAGCAAGGAAATCGTCCTCAGCGTGGAACACCTGATGATGCACTTCGGTGGCATCAAGGCCTTGAGCGATGTGAGCCTCAAGGTCGAACGCAACTCGATCTTCGCCCTGATCGGCCCCAACGGCGCGGGCAAGACCACCGTGTTCAACTGCCTCACCGGCTTCTACAAAGCCAGCGGTGGCAAGATCGAGCTCAACGTACGCGGCAAGCAGACCAACGTGATCCAGTTGCTCGGCGAGCGCTTCAAGGCCGTTGACTTCGTCTCGCCGAAAAGCTTCTTCAGCCGGGTGTTCTACAAGATGTTCGGCGGTACTCACCTGGTCAACCGTGCCGGCCTGGCCCGCACGTTCCAGAACATCCGCCTGTTCAAGGAAATGTCGGTGCTGGAAAACCTGCTGGTGGCCCAGCACATGTGGGTCAACCGCAACATGCTGGCGGGCATCCTCAACACCAAGGGCTACCGCAAGGCCGAAAGCGATGCACTCGACCACGCGTTCTACTGGCTCGAAGTAGTCGACCTGGTGGACTGCGCCAACCGCCTCGCCGGCGAACTTTCCTATGGCCAGCAGCGCCGTCTGGAAATCGCCCGCGCCATGTGCACGCGACCGCAGATCATCTGCCTCGACGAGCCCGCGGCGGGCCTCAACCCCCAGGAAACCGAAGCCCTCAGCGCGATGATTCGCCTGCTGCGCGACGAACACGACCTCACGGTGGTGCTGATCGAACACGACATGGGCATGGTGATGAGTATTTCCGACCACATCGTGGTGCTCGACCACGGCAACGTGATCGCCGAAGGTGGGCCGGAAGCGATCCGCAACGACCCGAAAGTGATTGCCGCCTACCTGGGTGCTGACGAAGAGGAGCTGGTATGAGTGCGCCTATCCTCGAAATGAAGGACCTGGATGTGTTCTACGGCCCGATCCAGGCCCTGAAGAAAGTCTCGCTGCACATCAACGAAGGCGAGACCGTCAGCCTGATCGGCTCCAACGGCGCGGGTAAATCCACGCTGCTGATGTCGATCTTCGGCCAGCCACGGGCGGAGTCGGGGCAGATTCTCTATAACGGTGTCGACATTACCCACAAGTCGTCCCACTACATCGCCTCCAACGGTATTGCGCAGTCGCCGGAAGGGCGGCGGGTGTTCCCCGACATGACCGTCGAGGAAAACCTGCTGATGGGTACCATCCCTATCGGTGACAAGTTCGCCCAGGAAGACATGCAGCGCATGTTCGAGCTGTTCCCGCGGCTCAAGGAGCGGCGTAACCAGAGGGCCATGACCATGTCCGGTGGCGAGCAGCAAATGCTCGCCATTGCCCGCGCGCTGATGAGCCGTCCCAAGTTGCTGTTGCTGGATGAACCGAGCCTGGGCCTGGCGCCGATTGTGGTGAAGCAGATCTTTTCCACCCTGCGCGAACTGGCCTCCACCGGGATGACCATCTTCCTGGTGGAGCAGAACGCCAACCATGCACTGCGTTTGTCGGACCGGGCGTATGTGATGGTGAACGGCGAGATTCGCCTCACAGGCACCGGCAAGGAGCTGCTGGTGAACGAGGAAGTGCGCAACGCCTACCTCGGCGGCCACTGATCCAAATAACAATGCAGTCCCCCTGTGGGAGGGGGCTTGCCCCCGATGGCGGTGTATCAGTCGGCACATCTGATACTGACCCACCGCTATCGGGGGCAAGTCGAATCGTCGCACCGCCCCTCCCACATTTGGTTTTATGGTGCCCACAAGGGCGATCCCAAATTGTGGAAAACAAATCCAGCCTCCCTCCAAAGCGCGACATATAGCCGCCGCAAATCCCTGTTTTGTCACAGTTTTGACTTGTCCCCATTCACTGTGGAACCGGCTGTGGGTAACGTGGGAGTAGCTGGCTGAACGCCTTTAAAACCGTGGCTTCCAGCTGTGTGGTTGTTTTTTGATCAGTGGCTTTTTCGCGGCCGATCGAGGGGTTTGTCAACCTGTTTAAAGACACAGGTATATGACTGAAATATGTCCCGCCAGCCTGTGGATAAGTCTGTGATTAAACTCTGGAAAGACTGCCGCAGAGGCCGGAATGACTGGCCTGGAGCCATCGTTCGATTTTCCCCGCTGCCTATGGGGCTACATACGCCTGCGCTCAGGTCAAGCAAAAAACTTTCTAAAATCGCCTGAAAGCCTTGTACACAGCGGCCTGAAGCGTTTTGCACTTGCCCCCAAAGACTGTGGGCGCAGCTGTGGATAACCTGCGTGCATATGGCTGCAAGCCACGGCTCATAAGGCTTTGCTCGTTATGGTTAAAAAATGACCAGGCGTGAGTGAGGTGATGTGCATAGCGGTTGCCGCAACCGCGGCGTAAAGGCATTCTGCTGGCTGATTTTTTTCCCCGATGCCCGCAAGGAGAACACCATGTCCAACACGCTGTTTATTACTGGCGCCACCTCAGGTTTCGGCGAAGCCTGCGCCCGTCGGTTTGCCGAAGCCGGCTGGAAACTGGTGCTCACCGGTCGTCGTGCCGAGCGTTTGAACGCGTTGGTCGAAGAGCTTTCCAAGCAGACCGAAGTGCATGGCCTGGTGGTGGACGTCCGTGACCGCAAGGGCATGGAGGATGCCATCGCCAACCTGCCACCATCGTTCGCCACGCTGCGCGGCTTGATCAACAACGCCGGGCTGGCCGTGGGCACTGACCCTGCACCCAAGTGCAACCTCGACGACTGGGAAACCATGGTCGACACCAATATCAAGGGCCTGCTGACCACCACCAGCCTGCTGCTGCCGCGCCTGATCGCCCATGGTCGTGGTGCCGGGATCATCAACCTGGGCTCCATTGCCGGCAGCTACCCGTATCCAGGCAGCCACGTGTATGGCGGCTCCAAGGCGTTCGTGAAGCAGTTCTCGCTGAACCTGCGTTGCGACCTGCAAGGCACAGGCGTGCGCGTGACCAATATCGAGCCGGGCTTGTGCGAGAGTGAGTTCTCCCTGGTGCGCTTCGGTGGTGACCAGGCGCGCTACGACGCCACCTACGCCGGCGCCGAGCCCATCCAGCCGCAGGACATTGCCGACACCATCTTCTGGGTGCTGAACACCCCTGCGCACGTCAACATCAACCGGTTGGAGCTGATGCCGGTGAGCCAGACCTGGGCTGGGTTTGCGATTGAGCGTGGAGCTAAGGCCTAAGCCGCTTACGCCATACACTGTAGGAGCGAGCTTGCTCGCGAAAAACGTCAACGATGACGCGTGCATTCTGACTGCACGTGGCGCCCTCGGGTTTTTCGCGAGCAAGCTCGCTCCTACAATAAATGGCGGCAAATCGGTCAAAACAGGCCATAAGGTACACTCCACTCCTGAAAACCCCACCGCATCCAGCGGTTCAAAGGTTTTGACGGGAGGAATTGTGAGTAACCGAGGTGAGCAGTCGCTGCTCAAACAATCGACGATCCTGATGTTCGCTGTCGCGATCGCCGGGATTGTCACGGGTGTGGTTTCTGGCGCCCAATCCATTTTATTCGACGGCTTTTTCTCGCTGATCGCCACCGCCATCAAGGTGTTGATGCTGATCACGGCCAAGCTGATCGCCAAGAAAAGCAATGAGCGTTTCCAGTTCGGCTACTGGCACTTGGAGCCGATGGTATTGCTGATCGAAGGCAGCTTCCTGCTGCTGATCGCCATCTATGCGTTGCTTAACGGTGTGTTCGGCATTATCAATGGCGGGCGCGAGATCGAGTTGGGCCTGGTGATTATCTATGCCGCGGTATTTACCGTCGTCGAGTTCGCCTATTTCTTCTATGTGCGCTACCGCAACCGCAGGCTCAAGTCATCGCTGATCCAGTTCGACAACATCAGTTGGCTGGTGGACGCGATGCTTTCGGTGGGCTTGCTGGTCAGCTTTCTCGCCGCGCTGTTGCTTAAGTCCCAGGGCTATGGCGAGTGGGCGGTGTATGTCGACCCGTTGATCCTGATCCTGCTGGCCCTGAGCATGCTGGCGCCGGCCTTCAAGATCCTGCGCCCGGCCTTGCGCGAGGTGTTGGGGATTGCCCCGGACCACTTGGACGACAAGGTGCGTGAAGTGATGGACGCCTCCCAGGCCAGGCATGGTTTCGAAGACTACGTGTCCTACGTGCAAAAGCACGGGCGGGCGCGGTTTATCGAGATTCATGTGGTGTTGCCGGCGGACTACCCGGTGGATAGCGTCGCGACCCTCGACGGGCTGCGCGAAGAGATATCCACAGGGCTGGGCACACCGGATGCGGCGCGCTGGTTGACGATCAGCTTTACCGGGGATCGCAAGTGGATTGCTTGATGGTCAGTTAGACCGAGTCGTCTGCATCGGGGGCTTGCCCCCGATGAGGCCCTGAAGGTCACCCGAGATGCTGGATCAAACCCTGATAACAGGTTGCCAAATGATAAGGCGTGGTCGACGGCATATCCCGCCGGCTCACGTCGCCCTTGGCATCCAGGCATTCATGCCAGCCTTTTTCATGCAGGAAATGCTGCTGCAGCGCGAGTAATTGGCGCTGCAGCACGGCCTCGCTGCCAGGCCGCAAGGTCAGTGCCCGCAGGTATTCCGCCTGGGCCCAGATACGCTGGGTGCCGTCGCGCACCGTACCGTCGAGTGCCAGCATGCCGCTGACCGCCCCGGTCGCGCTATCCACACCCTTGTGCTCTGCGTAGGCAAACGCCCGCGTCAGTGACCCATGCAGTGGAGTGCCGCGCAGCACGGGCGACGATTCCAGCAAAAAGAACCACTCGAACTGGTGCCCCGGCTCAAACCAGTTATCCACAGCGCCCAGCGGTTTTTCCATCATCACGCCATGCTGGCGTTCGATAAAGCGCTGCTGCATGGCCGTCGCCAGGCTCAGCAGGGCCGCTTGCACGCCGGTATCCTCACGCACCGCCAGGGTGGCGAGGAAGCCTTCGGCCAGGTGCATCAGCGGGTTTTGCAGCGGGCCGGACTTGAGTGATGACCAGTTGCGCTCCAGCACCGCCTCGTACAGGCCATCGCCGTTGGCGAAGCGCTCGGCCACCACTTCCAGGGCGGCATTCAATACCGACTCCACCAGCGGCTCACGCACCTTGGCCCAGTAATGGGCGCAGGCAAAGATGATGAAGGCGTGGGTGTAGAGGTCCTTGCGTTTGTCCAGTGGCTGGCCGGCAGGGTCGATGCTGTAGAACCAGCCGCCATGTTCGGCATCGTGGAAATGCCGTTGCAGGGAGCGGAACAGCGCCGCTGCGCGTTCTTCGGCAAAGGCTGCACCGGGTACGCCGATCAGGCTGGCGAACAGATACAACTGCCGTGCGCAAGCCATGGCGCGGTAGCGTTGCGGGGGCAAGGGCCGGTGATCGGCGTCCAGCGCCTCATAGGGTAACGTCAGCTCGGCATTCCAGCCCGGGCCCTGCCAGAGCGGCACGATCACGTCATGGAAGTGCGAGAGCACGGCATTCAAGGAAGACTGGGGGGTGGAGCTTGGAACGGTGGGCATCGGCTGGCGTCGTCACGGCAGGGGTGTAGGCGCGCATGGTAGCAGGCTTGGGATCAGTGGTGTCTGCGCCACCGCTATCGGGAGCAAGCTCCCTCCCACATTTGGATTTGTGAACACAGTCAAATGTGGGAGGGGGCTTGCCCCCGATGAGGCCCTTACAAACGGCGCAAATCAGCCCGCCAGCAACCACACCCCAGTCGCCGCCGAAGCCGCCCCGGCAACCCGCACCAACGGCGCCGCCGCAGCCGGCAGCCAGCGCACCAGCGCATACCCGGCGGCGTGCAGTGCAGCGGTCGCGCCGACAAACCCTGCGGCATACGCCCAAGGGCTCGACATGTCTGGCAGCTCAAGGCCATGGGCAACCCCGTGGAACAAGGCAAACACCGCCGTCGCCGCCACCGCCACGAACAACGGCGGACGCACTGCCAGCGCCACCGCCAGGCCCAGTGCCAGCACCGACGCGGCAATCCCGCTTTCCAGTGCCGGCAACCCCAGGCCCTCAAAACCCAGCACGCCGCCTATCAGCATGGTGCCCACAAACGTGCAAGGCAGGGCCCAACGCGCCGCGCCTTTTTGCTGCGCGGCCCACAGGCCTACCGCCACCATGGCCAGCAGGTGGTCGATACCGCCCAATGGATGGCTGATACCGGCCACCAGGCCGTTGTCGCCATGGCCGGGGTGAGCGAAGGCCAGGGCAGGGGTGAGCAGCAGGGCGGCGGCGCCGAAGAGTTTTTTCAGGCTCATGGACAGGTTCCTTAGGGTTGATCAGGCCGCGGTCAACAGACCTTGGCGTTCGATAAAGGCGACGATTTCTTCCAGGCCGACACCGGTTTTCTGATTGCTGAACACGAAGGGTTTGCCGTTGCGCATGCGCTGGGTGTCGCTGTTCATCAGTTCCAGCGAGGCGCCGACCAGCGGTGCCAGGTCGATCTTGTTGATCACCAGCAGGTCGGATTTGCAAATACCGGGCCCACCCTTGCGGGGCAGCTTGTCGCCGGCCGACACATCGATCACGTAGATGGTCAGGTCCGACAGCTCCGGGCTGAAGGTGGCCGACAGGTTGTCGCCGCCAGACTCCACCAGAATCAGGTCCAGGCCAGGGAAGCGGCGGTTGAGCTGGTCCACCGCTTCCAGGTTGATCGAGGCGTCTTCGCGGATCGCCGTGTGCGGGCAGCCACCGGTTTCCACGCCGATGATGCGCTCGGGCGCCAGGGCCTGGTTGCGCACCAGGAAGTCGGCGTCTTCGCGGGTATAGATGTCATTGGTGACCACCGCCAGGTTGTAGCGATCACGCAGCGCCAGGCACAGGGCCAGGGTCAGGGCGGTCTTGCCGGAGCCCACCGGACCGCCGATGCCGACGCGCAGAGGTTGTGTGTTCATGTGCTTCTCCAAAATAAAAGGCCTCCGACGTAAAAGGACCTATGAACGGAACAGGCGGCTGTACTGGCGCTCATGGGCCATGCATGCCAAGGACAGGCCGAAGGCGGCACTGCCAAAATGGTTGGGGTCGATGCGACCGGCGTCCTGTTGGGCCTGTTGCAGCAGCGGCAGCAGTTCGCTGGTCAGGCGCTGGGCGGCTTGCTGGCCGAGGGGCAGGGTTTTCATCAACACCGCCAATTGGTTTTCCAGCCAGCTCCACAGCCAGGCAGCCAGGGCATCGTCGGGGCTGATGCGCCAGGCGCGGGCGGCCAGGGCCCAACCGAGGGCCAGGTGGGGTTCGGTGTGTTGATCGAGCACTTCGCGAGCGTCAGCGTCGAGCTCGGGCAAGCCGTTGAGCAGTTGTTGCAGGGAGTAGCCCATCTGCCGGCTTTCCTGATACAGCTCGCGCGTCTCACGACTGGCGCGGTGTTCTGCGCACAACTGCGCCAACTGCGGCCAATCCTCGTCCGCGGCAGCACGGCAATGGGCAAGCAGCAGCGGGGCTTCGAAGCGTGCAAGGTTGAGCAGCAACTGGTCGCTGATCCAGCGTCGGGCGCTGTCGGCATCACTCACGCGGCCATTTTCCACGGCCATTTCCAGCCCCTGTGAATAGCTGTAGCCGCCAATCGGCAGTTGCGGACTGGCCAGACGCAACAGCGCCCAGGCTGGGTTCATAACCGTACGCCGAACTGGTGCAGCTTGGGCGGGTAGTTGAAATCTTCGTCGCCATGGCGCGAATGATGATGGCCGCCGCCATAGGCGCCATGTTCCGGCTGGAAGGGCGCTTCGATGGTTTGCGTGGTGGCACCCAGTTGATCGAGCATCGCCTTGAGCACGTAGTCGTCCAACAAGCGCAACCAGCCATCGCCGACCTGCAGGGCGACATGGCGATTGCCCAGGTGATAGGCGGCACGGGTCAGTTCAAACGCGCTGCTACAGGTGACATGCAGCAGTTGTTCAGGACGTGCGCAGACGCGTACGACACGTCCGTCTTCAGCTTGTAGGAATTCGCCATCGTGCAGCGGCGGTTGGCCACGCTCCAGAAACAGGCCGACATCTTCGCCGTCGGCACTGAAACAGCGCAGGCGGCTTTTGCTGCGCGCTTCGAAATTCAGCAGCAATTCAGCGGCCCAGAGGGCCTGCGGGGCGATTCGGCGGTGGATCACCAGCATCAGGAAACTTCCGGCTATGAGCGATGCAAGAGCTAGAGCAAGGGCCTTGCCAATCATGCCGTGGAGTAGGAATTGCCTGTAGGTGCGTGGCAGTGCTGCCGAATAGGGCGTCAGAAAACTTCGCCAATGTTTCAAATTGGTGCGTCAACATGTTTATGGCACCAAATATGTGCGCTTCTCCTTGGGGCGGACGGGGGCTGCAGGAAATCTCTTTCATCTTTTTTATCGCTGAATTTTTTTCGGATTTGTCCTACGTGCTCACAGGAATAGGAGTTCATCGGATTACCTGATCGTTGATTAGGATTTGCGCCGTGCTCAATCCACGACGGGTTCCACCATGTTCAAATCAATTGTGTGTGTATTCATTTTCGGCCTTTTCCTGGTCACCACGTCTTCATCGGCCAATATCCAGAAGCGCGCTGTCGCCCCTCTCAAGGTCGACACTGCCCTGCCAGCCCTGTCACGCAAACCGTCCATCGACGATGTGATCGATCGCGCTCATGAGTTACTCGGTACACCCTATAAATGGGGTGGGAATTCAGTCGAGCAGGGCTTCGATTGCAGCAGCTTCCTGGTGTACCTGTTCAAGACCCAGGCCAATATCCACCTGCCGCGTACCACGGCGGCGATGCATGGTTCGAAGGCCGCCACGATCAAGCGCAACGCCTTGAAGCCTGGCGACGCGGTATTTTTCAAAGGTAACGGGCGCGGGCGGGTGAGCCATGTCGGCCTCTACATAGGCGAGGGCAAATTTATCCATTCGCCACGGGCGGGCAAAACCGTGCGTATCGACTCGCTGAGCAACCGTTACTGGGACCGTAATTTCACCACCGCCAAGCGTTTCCACGCCGCGGGCTGAGGGACTTACTCCGTGCTGCCCAGGCCCTGCCAATGCTTGAGGCCGATAAAGATAAAGCGCAGTTGCTGGGTGATTTTCGCCTGGGGCGTGAGGTGGGCCGGGAGGGCCTGGGCGGGAGGGTCGATGATGTCGGGTAGGGTGGCGAACACGCTCTTGACGATCAGGTCGGCCATCACGTGCAAACCGTCGGCATCCAGGTGCTGGAGCTTGGGCATGTGGGTGAGGTCCGCCGCGAGGTCGCGGGTGATGTCTTCGCGCAGGGCACCGATGGCCTGGCGCACCGCCAGGCAGCCGCCATACTGTTCGCGGGCGAGGAACAAAAACTGCGAACGGTTGGCCGAGACCACATCGAGGAAGATCCGCACGGACGCATCGATGATGCCGCCCATCACGAATTCGTTATGGCGCACCAGGCGAATGGTGGCGCGGAAGGTCTGGCCGACTTCGCTGACCAGCACCAGGCCCAGCTGATCCATATCGGCAAAATGTCGATAGAACCCGGTCGGTACAATTCCGGCCGTCTTGGCCACTTCGCGCAGGCTCAGGCTGCCAAACCCACGGCCACACTCCATCAGATGGCGGGCTGCGTCCATCAAGGCGAGGCGGGTCTGTTGCTTCTGTTCGGCGCGGGGCAGCATGTTGGGGCGGGCTTTGTCGGCAAGTACAGCGACGCACTCTAGCAAAACAACTTCGTTGACGTCGAACTTGACGGCGAGGTGTGCAGGGGGAGATGTTACGCAGGCTACATAAAGTCAAAAGCCCGATCGGCTGATCGGGCTTTTTTCTGGGCCATCACAGGCTTAGCTCTGTGCTTGATGCAGTTCTTGCAGACGGTCAGCACCGCCTTCGGCAACGGTGTTGCGTTCTAGCAGACGGTCAGCGCCGCCTTCGGCTACGGTGTTGCGTTCCTGCAGACGGTCAGCACCACCTTCAACCAGGCCTTTCTCTTCCAGGCGATTACGGCCATTTTCAGCGACGCCTTGGGTGTAGGCACGGTCGTTGGCTTGTTCAGCGCCGCCCTCTACCAGGCCTTTCTCTTCCAGGCGATTACGACCATTCTCAGCAACGGCGCCTTTGGCGTAGTCGCGGTTTTCATCTTCTTGCGAACCGCTGCGAGCCAGGGTTTGGCTGGATTGAACGGCTTGGGCTTTATTCTGTGGGGTGGCCTGTTCCGCAGCTGGCAGGGCAAAGGCACTGGAAGCCAGGACAGACATCAGGACGGTAGCAAGGACTTGGCGTTTCATGATGGGTTGCTCCTTGGGAGGGCGATAAAGTGGGTACGGGGCTAATGCTACTCTCGATAAGTCGATATAAAAGTTCATAAACACAATGGTAATAATCAACAGAATTGATTGTTCTCGGCGGAGGCTCTAGAACGAGCCTCTCAAGCCCGCGGTTTTGCACCGGTGTGGGTATTTTCGACACGAACCTGGGTAACAATGGTGCGCCGTTGAAGATCAAATTTGCCTGGTCGGTCAGGAAAGCCGGTGTCCGCGGGTTAAATCGTGCATCGGGTTAAACCCCCGTGTGGTTTACCAGTCGTAGTTTTATAGGCTGCTCTATAGGGGTAGCTCAGCCAGTCGTATTCAGGAGTCCTGTGCAATGACGCGCACTCGTAAAATCGTCGCTTGGAGCTGCGCCAGCTTCGTTCTATTAATTGCCATCGTGGCTCTGGTCCTGGTGTTCTTTGACTGGAATCGCATCAAACCCCCGCTCAATGCCAAGGTCTCCGAAGAGCTGCATCGTCCGTTCGCCATCAATGGCAACCTCGCGGTGGTGTGGCAGCGTGAGCCAGACGAAGGCGGCTGGCGTGCCTGGGTGCCGTGGCCCCATGTGATTGCCGAAGACCTGACCCTGGGTAACCCTGACTGGTCGAAAAAACCGCAGATGGTCACGCTCAAGCGCGTTGAACTGCGTATCTCTCTCCTGGCCTTGCTGGCCCAGCGTGTGGTGATCCCGCGCATCGACCTCACTGAGCCGAGCGCCGAGTTGCAGCGCCTCGCCGATGGCCGTGCCAACTGGACCTTCACGTTCGACCCCAAGGACCCCGGCGCCGAACCTTCCAGCTGGGTGGTGGACATCGGCACTATCGGTTTCGACAAAGGCCATGTGACCCTTGACGATCAAACCCTCAAGACCCAACTCGATGTGATCATCGACCCGCTGGGCCAGCCCATTCCGTTTGCTGAAATCGTCGGTGACGCCGATGCCAGGAAGGCCCTGGAAAAAGGCGCGGCCCCCCAGGACTACGCGTTTGGCCTCAAGGTCAAAGGCCAGTACCACGGCCAGAAACTCGACGGCACCGGCAAGATCGGCGGCCTGCTTGCCTTGCAGGACGCGGCCAAGCCGTTCCCTCTACAGGCCCAGGTGGACATCGCCGACACCCGTATCGCCCTGGCCGGCACCCTGACCGACCCACTCAACCTGGGCGCCCTCGACCTGCGCCTGAAACTTGCCGGCAGCAGCCTGGGCAACCTGTACCCATTGACCGGCGTCACCTTGCCGGATTCACCGGCCTACTCCACAGACGGACATCTGATCGCCAAGCTGCACGAGGCCAATGGCGCGTCGTTCCGCTACGAAAACTTCAACGGCAAGATCGGCAACAGTGACATCCACGGCGACCTGGCCTATGTCGCCAGCCAGCCACGCCCCAAGCTCAGCGGCACGTTGGTCTCCAACCAACTGCTGATGACGGACCTCGCGCCCTTGATCGGCGCCGACTCCAACGCCAAGCAAAAGGCCCGTGGTGGGATGAGCAAGCAACCGGCGAACAAAGTGCTGCCGGTGGAAGAGTTCCGCACCGAGCGCTGGCGTGTGATGGATGCCGATGTCGAATTCACCGGCAAACGCATTGTGCACAGCGCCGACTTGCCGTTCACCGACCTCTATACCCACCTGGTCCTCAACGACGGCGAGCTGAGCATGGAACCCCTGCGCTTCGGGGTGGCCGGTGGCAAGCTGGATGCGCAGATCCGCTTGAACGGCCGCACGGTGCCCATGGAAGGCCGGGCCAAACTGACCGCGCGTAACTTCAAGCTCAAGCAACTGTTCCCGACTTTCGAACCGATGAAAACCAGCTTCGGCGAACTCAACGGTGATGCGGATATTTCCGGGCGCGGCAACTCCGTGGCGGCGCTGTTGGGCACTTCCAACGGCGACCTGAAAATGTTGATCAACGACGGCGCCATCAGCCGTGGCCTGATGGAAATAGCCGGGCTCAACGTCGGTAACTACGTGGTGGGCCGCCTGTTTGGCGACAAGGAAGTCAAGATCAACTGCGCGGCGGCGGACTTTGGCATCAAGACCGGCCTGGCGACGACCCGGTTGTTTGTGTTCGATACCGAGAACGCCATTATCTACGTCGATGGCACTGCGAACATGGCCACCGAGCAGTTGGACCTCACCATCACGCCGGAGTCCAAAGGGTTCCGCCTGTTCTCGTTGCGTTCCCCGCTGTACGTCAATGGCCCGTTCATCAAGCCGAATGCCGGCGTCAAAGCCATCCCCCTGGCCCTGCGTGGCGCAGGCATGGTCGCACTGGGCGTGATCGCCGGCCCGGCCGCCGGCTTGCTGGCGCTGGTGGCGCCGAGTGGCGATGCGCCGAACCAGTGTGCGCCGTTGCTGCAACAGATGCGGGAAGGCAAGGCACCAAAGACGGTGAAAGGCTGACAGACCAAACCGCGAACAAAAATGGGGGAGGGGGGCCCCTGATGCCGTTCAGTTAAGCGTATATCGCCTTCTGTAGGAGCGAGGGGGACGCCTAGTTCTTGCTCGCGAAGAACGTCAACGATAACGCGTGTCTCCTGAATGAACGCGGCGCCTGAGAGTTCTTCGCGAGCAAGCTCGCTCCTACAAAAAAGCCATTAACTAAATGGCATTAGGGCTCGCCACAGGGGTTACAGGCTTTCCAGGATGTCGGCCATGTCATCGGCATGCTCTTCTTCCTGAGCCAGGATTTCTTCGAACAGGCGGCGCGTGGTTGGGTCTTTGTCACCGATGTACTGGATGATCTCGCGGTAGCTGTCCACCGCAATCCGCTCGGCGACCAGGTCTTCGTAGACCATTTCCTTCAGCGTATTGCCGGCCACGTACTGCGCGTGGGAGTTTTTCGACAGCAGGTCCGGGTTGAACTCCGGTTCGCCGCCCAACTGCACGATGCGCTCGGCGAGTTTGTCTGCGTGTTCGGCTTCCTGGGTGGCGTGTTCGAGGAACTCCTCGGCGGCGATCTGGGCCTTGACGCCGCTGGCCATGAAGTAGTGGCGCTTGTAGCGCAGCACGCAGACCAGTTCAGTGGCCAGCGAGGCATTGAGCAGGCGAATGATCTCTTCGCGGTCGGCGTCGTAGCCCTCGGTCACGGCGCCGTTTTCGACGTTCTGGCGGGCGCGGCTGCGCAGGGTCGCAACGTCAGTCAGGTTTGCTTCAGTCATCTCAATCTCCTGGTGCTAATCCGGTTTTGCTCCACGCTCTGCTGGCGTGATCGCTCCCAGTTGTGAGTGCCGCGCAACGCAAAAAGTTTTATTGGATTTACTGGGCGGTGTCATCTGCTCGTCGCTGGATTGGGCTAGCCTGCGCCTATCCTGTATCGATCAAGGACGTTCGCCCCATGCCGCAGTCGTTAGCCACGCGTTACCCCTTGGTGTTGGTGCCCGGCATGCTCGGGTTCGTGCGCCTGGGGTGGTTTCCCTACTGGTATGGCATCGTCCCGGCGCTGCGGGCGGGTGGGGCGCAGGTGTTTGCGGTGCAGGTCGCGCCGCTGGATTCCAGCGAGGTGCGGGGTGAGCAGTTGCTGGCGCACATCGAGCGGATTCGCCGCGAGACCGGGGCCGATAAGGTCAACCTGATCGGCCACAGCCAGGGGGCGCTGACCGCGCGCTACGCGGCGGCCAGGGTGCCGGAGTGGGTGGCGTCGGTCACCTCGGTGGCCGGGCCCAACCATGGTTCGGAACTGGCTGACCATATCCACACCCATTACCCGGCGGAGAGCGTCAGGGGTCGGATCATGAGTGCCCTGTTTCATTGGGTCGCCTGGGTGATGGGTGTGCTGGAAACCGGCTATCGCGGGCCGCGCTTCAAGGCTGACTTGCACGCCTCGCACCATTCGCTCACCAGCGTCGGCGTGGCCGCGTTCAACCGTGCGTACCCCCAGGGCTTGCCAGCAACGTGGGGCGGGCAGGGGGCTGCCGAGGTCAATGGCGTGCGCTATTACTCGTGGTCCGGCACCTTGCAGCCGGGCAAGACCGACCGCGGGCGCAACCTGCTGGACGGGACGAATCGCAGCTGCCGCCTGTTCGCCCGCAGCTTCGTGCGCGAAAAGGGCCAGTGCGACGGCATGGTCGGGCGCTACAGCTCACACCTGGGCGTGGTGATCGGCGATGACTATGCGTTGGATCATTTCGATATCGTCAACCAGTCCCTGGGGCTGGTGGGCAAGGGGGCGGAGCCGATCCGGCTGTTCGTCGAGCATGCGCAGAGGCTCAAGGCGGCCGGGGTGTAGCAGGTGCGCCGCGAGAACCATCGCTCAGGCTGCAGCGCGTTGACGCCCGACCGGCGTGGTCCAGCGCTCCGACAAAATCACCCCGCCCAGGGTCAGCAAACCGCCCACCAGGTGATACAGCGCCAGCGCTTCTTTCAACACCAGCGCTGCGATCAGCGCGGTGATCAACGGCAGCAGGTTGAAAAACAGCGTCGTGCGGCTCGGCCCCAGGGTCTTCACCGAATGCATCCATGCCAGCGGCGCGAGCATCGAAGCCAGCAAACACGCATACAGCACCAGCGGAATATTCGCCCAGCCCAGGCCGGCTTTGGCCGAGAACAGGAACAGCGGAAACAGCACCAGCACCGCCACCAGTACCTGCAAGTACAGCAACACCAACGGCGGCAGGCGCAGTTGCCACTTTTTCAGCAAGGTGCTGTAGACCGCGTAGGCCAGGGTCGCCACCAGCATCATGCCGTCGCCCAGGTTGACCCCGTGTTGCAGCAGCGCCCCCAGGCTGCCGGCCGATACCACCACCACTACGCCGGCGAACGACAGCAGCGCACCGGTGAGTGCGCCGAAGGTCAGGCGCTGGCCCAGGCTGATGATCGCGGCGGTCAGCGCCATCAACGGCATCAGGGACAGGATGATGCCCATGTTGGTGGCCGAGGTCAGGGTGGCGGCGTAATAGGCCAGGCTTTGGTACACGGCCATGCCCAGCACACCGAGGATGAAGACCTTGCCCAGGTTGCGGCGGATGATCGGCCACTGGGCAAGCACCGGCTTGAGCATGAACGGCGTGAAGAGCACGGCCGCCAGCAACCAGCGGTAAAAGCCGATTTCAGCCGGGAAGATCGAACCCACGGCCAATTTATTGACCACGGTGTTGCCGGCCCAGATAAAAATGGCCAGCAGGGGATACGCGTATTGCATCGAAAGAAACCAGGTGGGTTGATGAGGCAGGATTATCCCCTGTCTGGATCGAAGCCTATACTGCGATCCAGACAACCGACCTTTGTATCCAGACAATATGCCCAGACATACCGTACGCCTTGCGGATTTCCCCCGGCTGCCGAGCCCGGTGTACTTCCGCTACTCCGATTTCGCCCCCGATACTGAATGCACGCCGCACCGGCATTCCTGGGGCTCGCTGGATTACTCGGCCAGCGGGGTGATGCGGATGGAGGTGGCCGGCAACCGCTTTATGTCGCCGCCGCAATACGCCGTGTGGATACCACCGAATACCGAACACAGCTCCTACAATGCCCAGGCGATTGTCTATCGCTCGGTGGGCCTGGCCCCACAACTCTGCGAGCAACTGCCCAAGCAGCCTTGCACCCTGGCGATCAGCGAGATACTCAAGGCCATCCTCAGTGACTTCGCCCTGCGAGACGTCAACATCCCCCGCAGCGAGGCGGATATCCGCCTGGCCCAGGTGCTGGTCGACCAGCTCAAGCAGGCGCCGATCCACGATTGCTTCCTGCCCTACGCGCGCCACCCAGGGCTGCTTGGCGTGCTCGAAGGCATGCAGGCGGAACCCGGCGACAACCGCCCCCTGGCGCAATGGGCCGAGCAGGTGCATGTGAGCGAACGCACCCTGGCGCGCCAGTTCGTGCGCGAGTTGGGCATGAGCTTTGGCGAATGGCGCCAGCGCCTGCGTTACCTCGCCGCCATCGAAGCCCTCGACAGCCAGCGCAGCGTGCAACACGTGGCGTTTGACCTGGGCTACAGCAGCGCCTCGGCGTTTATCGCGATGTTCCAACGCCAGGCCGGCTGCACGCCAGAGCAGTACCGGCGGACGAATATCCGCAGCCGATGAAGATGTAACAAGGTTTGGCTACACTGCTGGGTAGGCCGTGCCTCCCGGCACGGTAACAGGGAGAAAACTCCATGAAGATGCTGCGTATTCCGTTGTTGATGATGGGCCTGCTGCTGTGTTCCCAGGGCTTCGCTGCTACCGCCCAGCAAAACAAGATGACCACCTGCAATGCCGAAGCCACCACCAAGACGCTCAAGGGCGACGAGCGCAAGGCGTTCATGAAAACCTGCCTGTCGGCGCCGGCGGCCAATGACGCGAAGACGCTTACGCCGCAGCAGCAGAAGATGAAGGATTGCAATGCGGACGCCAAGACCAAAGCCTTGACCGGTGATGCGCGCAAAACCTTTATGAGCACCTGCCTGAAGAAATAATAGCCCCAGGCCATAGAAGGCTGCGACACTCGCACACAGCCCCCTGTAGGAGCGAGCTTGCTCGCGAAGAACGCAATGGCCCCGCGTTTATTCAGAGTAAACGCGTTATCGTTGGCGACCTTCGCGAGCAAGCTCGCTCCTACAACATCCTTTAACGCAGTTCGTTTTGAGGCTGTATGCCAACGTTTTCTCAGCGTCACGTGTTATTGCTGGCCAGCTACATCATCATTTTCGGCGGGTTGTTGCTGGTATTGCCGCTGAAGTTGTTGCCCAGCCTGCTGGCCGGCCTGTTGGTCTTTGAACTGGTCAATATGCTCACCCCCCAACTGCAACGGCTGATCGAAGGCCGGCGCGCGCGCTGGCTGGCGGTGGCGTTGCTCGGCACCCTGATTGTCAGCGTGCTGGCCCTGATTTTCGCCGGCGCTATCAGCTTCCTGCTCCACGAGGCGGAAAACCCTGGGGCCTCCCTCGATAAATTCATGGGTGTGGTCGATCGCGCGCGCGGCCAGTTGCCGCCGTTTCTCGATGCCTACCTGCCTGCCAGCGCGGCTGAATTCCGCGTGGCGATTGGCGATTGGTTGAGCAAGCACCTGAGCGAACTGCAACTGGTCGGCAAAGACGCCGCCCACATGTTCGTCACCCTGTTGATCGGCATGGTGCTCGGCGCGATCATCGCGCTGCAGCGCGTGCCCGACGTGACCAAACGCAAACCCCTGGCCGCCGTGCTGTTCGACCGTCTGCACCTGTTGGTCCAGGCGTTTCGCAATATCGTCTTCGCGCAGATCAAGATCGCCGCGCTGAACACCGTGTTCACCGCGGTGTTCCTGGCCGTGGTGCTGCCCCTGTGTGGCATCCACCTGCCGCTGACCAAGACCCTGATCGTGCTGACCTTCCTGCTCGGCCTGCTGCCGGTGATCGGCAACCTGATGTCCAACACCCTGATCACCATCGTCGCGCTGTCGCTGTCGATCTGGGTGGCGGTAGCGGCGCTGGGGTATTTGATCGTGATCCACAAGGTCGAGTACTTCCTCAACGCGCGTATCGTCGGCGGGCAGATCAGTGCCAAGTCGTGGGAGTTGTTGTTGGCGATGCTGGTGTTTGAAGCCGCGTTCGGTTTGCCGGGCGTGGTGGCAGGACCGATTTACTACGCGTATTTGAAGAGCGAATTGAAGCTCGGCGGGATGGTTTGAAGGTGGGAGGGGAAGGGGCAACACTGTGACTGTTGCGAGCAGGCTGGCCTGTGGCGCGCGGGCTTGCTGTGGCGAGCGGGCTTGTTGTGGTGAGCGGGCTTGTTGTGGCGAGCGGGCTTGCCCCGCGTTGGGCTGCGAAGCGGCCCCAAAACCAGGCAGCGCGGTGTGTCAGTTAAAAACACATCGCCTGTGATGGGGCCGCTTCGCGCCCCAACGCGGGGCAAGCCCGCTCGCCACAACAAGCCCGATCACCACAGTAAGCCCGCTCGCCACGGCAAGCCCTCTCCCACATGGTTGAACGGCGTCAGGCGTTAGCTAGATTCGATAGTTCGATACCTGAAACGTAGCGTTCCAGATTCGCCAGGAACGTATCGGCAATCTCGTTGCGGCTATTGGTCGAGATCGCCGAGGTATGCGGCGATAACCGCACCCGTGGGTGGCTGTACAGCGGGTGCCCATCCGGCAGCGGCTCCGGCTCGGTCACGTCAAGCGATGCCAGGCCGACCTGGCCGTTATCCAACGCCTCCAACAACGCCTCCTGATCCAGCAACCCACCGCGTGCGATGTTGATCAGGTGCAGCCCCGGCTTGGCGCTGCCCAGCACATCACGGTTGATGATATGCCGCGTGGCCTCCGTCAGCGGCGCTGCCACCACCAAGTGGTC
The DNA here is from genome assembly GCF_058793055.1 of Pseudomonas sp. MPR-R2A5. Classification (NCBI taxonomy): domain Bacteria; kingdom Pseudomonadati; phylum Pseudomonadota; class Gammaproteobacteria; order Pseudomonadales; family Pseudomonadaceae; genus Pseudomonas; species Pseudomonas sp. MPR-R2A5. Next base: position 7,802 of record NZ_JBXAFK010000007.1, on the reverse strand, counting down.
GGCGCGGGCGAACAGGTCATGGATATCCGCCGCCGCCTGCACACCGTCAACACCCAACGGCGTCGAACGGTGGCGCAACGCGACCACCTTGATGCCCAGGCCCAGGGCTTTGTGCGCCAGGCTTTGGCCAATTGCGCCGAAGCCGAGGATGCCCAGGGTGGTGCCCTTGAGCGGACGCAGGGCGGTGAAGTTCCATTGCGAGTCCTTCACCCAGATGTCCGGCAAATGCTTGGAGGCGGCAAAGATCGCCGCCAGGGCGAACTCGGCCAGGTTGTCGGCGGCGCTGCCCCGGGAGGTGGTCACCGGCGGGCCGTTGAACAGCCATTGCGGGTAGAAGTCGATACCCGATGAGACCAGGTGCACCCATTGCGCACCATAGGGCCAGCCCGGCGGTGGGGTGTCCGGGGCCGTGTAGCCGTGCACGTTGATCGGGCGCAGCAGCAGGATATTCGCCTGGGGCGGCAGGTCGCCTGGCACGCCCACCGGCACGCCGATCACCTGGGCTTGAGGGTGGATCGCAGTGACGCGCGCGCGGATCACGTCGTTGTAGTCTTCGCCCAGTTGGCTGGCAATAATCACCTGACTCATGTGCGTTCCTTCTGGCGTTGGGCGAAGACGGCTTTGCCGACGCCTTGCAGCACGGCGTCGTTCTGTGGGGTATGCACGCGGCTGCACAGCACGTCGCGGTAATGCCGTTGCAGTGGGTTGTGTCGCGACAGGCCGGGGTTGCCGGACGCCTCAATGGCCAGTTCCACCGCACGGATGGCGTTACCGGTCACCAGGTACTTCAATTGAGCCGCATTGGCTGCCGGGGTGTGGCCTTCGGCGGCAGCGTCCAACAGGCTGCGGTTGGCAAACAACAGGGTGTCGATATGCCCAACGGTTTCCTGGAAACGCGGCAGGGTGGACAGCGCCGCGCCGAGGTTGGACGGCGTGCGTTCTTCCAGCCAATTCACCAGCCAGTCCCGCGCGGCCTGGGCCACGGCGTCATACACCGAGGACAACAACACCGACATCCATAGGAAATCCTCGCTATCCAGCTCGGGCTTTGGCGCGCTCCAGGGGCTGACGCTGACGGCGTGATCCAGCGGCACCAGCACGTTGTCGAGCACCACTTCATGGCTGCAAGTGGCGCGCATGCCCAGGTGGTCCCAGGTGTCGATGATGCTCACGCCGGGGCTGTCCTTGGGCACCAGCCAGATGCCCACCAGTGGGTCTGGGTCATCGCTGCGTGCCCATACGCTGAACCAGCTCAGGCCATGGCTGCCGGTGGAGTAGATCTTGCGCCCGCTGATGCGCCAGCCATCAACGGTGCGCACCGCGGTGGTCGCCGGCAGGCCCCCGCGGGCCGGGGTGCCGAGGTCGGGTTCGACGCGCAGGGCATTGATCAGCGCGCCGTTGCGTACCGCCTCTTCGGCGACTCGCACGCGCAGGTGCCGGGGCCAGGTCTTGCTGTCTTGCAGGCGGGTGTGTTGCAGGTACTGCATGACGAGGATCAGTGCAGTGGACGGTTCACCCTTGGCAATCGCGCTGATCGCCTTGCGCGCCTGGGGCAGGCTGGCTCCGCCGCCACCGAGGGCCTTGGGCACGGTGAGGGCGAGCAGGCCGTGTTCATGCAGCAACGTGAAATTGTCGTGGGGGAAGGCACCGCTTTCGTCGTACAGGTGCGCGGTGCTGGCCAGCTCGGCGCCGAGGCGTTCGAGCAGGGCATCGAAGTGGGCGACTTCCACGGAGCGTAGAGACGGTTGGGTCATAAGAATGTACTCAGGCCAGGGCCTTTTCGGGGGCGTCGATCACGCTGTAGCGGTTGGCCGGTACGTCCAGGCCGAGATTGTCGCGCAGGGTCTGGCCGCTGTACTCGGTGCGGAACAGGCCGCGCTGTTGGAGCACCGGCACCACCAGCTCGGTGAAGTACTGCAAGCCATCCGGCAGTACCGAATTGACGATAAAACCATCGCTGGCGCCAGTCTCGAACCAGGTCTGGATCGCATCGGCGACCTGCTCCGGGGTGCCGACGAAATCACGCTTGGGCCGTGAGAACCGCAGGGCCACTTCGCGCAGGGTCAACCCTTCGTCCCTGGCCAGTTGCTTGATGCGGTCCGAGCCGCCTTTCTGGCTGTTGGAGCCCAGGTCGCCGAGTTCCGGGAAGGGGGCGTCCAGGGGGTACTGGCTGAAGTCATGGTCATTGAACGGGCGGCCCAGGGCGACGATCGCATCTTCCACGGTGACCAGGTCCACGGCCTGCTGATAGCGGCTTTCCACTTCGGCCTCGTCGCGGCCGACAATCGGGCGGATGCCCGGCAGGATAGACAGGCTGTCGGCGTCGCGGCCAAAGCCTTTGGCGCGGCGTTTGAGGTCCTGGGTGTAGGCCAGGCCTTCTTCGATGCTCTCCACGTGCACAAAGATGGCGTCGGCGTTCTGCGCCGCAAAGTTACGCCCATCTTCGGACGTGCCCGCCTGGAAAATCACCGGTTGGCCCTGGCGCGAGCGCGCAATGTTCAGCGGGCCTTTTACCGAGAAAAACTCGCCCTTGTGGTTCAGCGCATGCAGCTTGCTCGGCGTAAAGAATTCGCCGCTTTGCTTGTTGTAGGCAAAGGCGTCGTCTTCCCAGGAATCCCACAGGCCCTTGACCACGTTGAGGTGTTCCTTGGCGATGCGATAGCGCACGGCGTGCGGCGGGTGCTCGACCTTGCCGAAGTTGTCGGCGGTGCCGCTGAGCCACGAGGTGACCACGTTCCAACCGGCACGACCGCCGCTGATATGGTCCAGCGACGCGAACTGGCGCGCGACCTGATAGGGCTCGGTGTAGCTGACGGTCACGGTGGCGACCAGGCCGATGTGCGTGGTCAGTGCCGCGAGGGCCGAGAGGATGGTCAGCGGCTCGAAACGGTTGAGGTAATGCGGGCTGGACTTGGCGTGGATGTGAAGGCTGTCGGCGATGAACACGAAGTCGAACTTGGCCGCTTCGGCGAGCTCGGTCTGCTGCTTGTAGAAGCCGAAATTCGTGCTGGCGTTGGGTTGCGCCTGCGGGTGGCGCCATTCGCCCCAACCGTGGCCGACACCGTGGACCATGGCCCCCAATTTCAATTGACGTGGCTTGCTCATGTTTTCTGCTCCTTAGCGTGAGGCTTGATTGTTGGGGGCACGCGTGGCGTTAAAGCTCTTGTCGAAGCCCTGGGACACGTCGATGTGCCTGGTCAGCAGGCCTTCTTGTTGGTAGGTGTCGGCGGTGGCTTGCAGGCCACTGATCACGCTGTCGTCAATCAGCACCGGGCTCAGGCGGGTCTCCTTGGCCACGGCCACATGCACGGCCAGCGGCAGCCCGGTGATTTTGGCCTGGGCGGCGGCGTACTCGTTGGGGTGGGTATTGGCCCAGGCGTAGGCGCGGTCGACGCGGGCGACAAAGTCGTCCAACTGCGTGCGCTTGTCGGCGATGGCCTGGCTGGTGGCGGCAAGGTACAGGTGGTTGCTCAACAGCGTGTTGCCGCTGGCCACGATCCGCGCCTGGCTTTGTGAGGTGACCACCGTGGTGTAAGGGTCCCAGGTCGACCAGGCGTCGACGGTGCCGTTATCCAGCACCAGGCGCGACTCGCTGGGCAACAGGAAAATGAACTGCACATCCTTGGTGGTCAGGCCGGCCGTGGCCAGGGCCTTGATCACCAGGTAGTGGCCGATGGACCCGCGTCCGGTCACGATTTTCTTGCCCTTGAGGTCGGCCACCGTCTTGATCGGCGAATCCTTGGGCACCAGCAGGGCGGTGGTGTTACGCCCTTCGGCGTGGATGATGCTGACCACCTTGAGCGACGCTCCGGCCCCCAAGGCAAACACGTAGGGTGCGTCACCCAAGGCGCCGATATCCACGGCCCCGGCATTCAAGGCTTCGCCCAGGGGCGAAGCGGACGGGAACTCCGACCACTGGATTTCATAAGGCACGTTTTTCGCCTCGCCCGAGACTTCCAGCAGCGTCTTGATCGTCGATTTCTGGTTGGCCACCCGCAGCGGTTGCAGGTCGGCGGCGTGGGCGCTGGTGGCCAGGCCAAGGGCCAGGGCGGTGCTCAGGAGCAGGCGCTTGAATGGGGTAGTAAAGACCATGGGATGCAGGCTCCAGGCAGATCAGAAAAAAGGTTTGGCTACCTCCGCCTGGAGAAGGGGTCGGTGAGGAGTTCACGTTATGCTCATAAAAACATACTGTGAAGTTCTTTTTGGTTATATGTTAATTATTAAAATAACTGATTATGTGTTTATTGATTATTCTAAAATTGCATGGATTAGCCCTGAGGTGGATGCGGTCCATGTGGGAGAGGCGGTGCGACGATTCGACTTGCTTCCTCCCACAGGGATCTGTGCCGGGTATGGAAAAGTGATCAGATCACATAGAACCCATGGGTGCCGTCGCGGGCCAGTTGGTCGACTAAACCGAACTCCCAGTCCAGGTAGGCCTGCATGGCTTCCTTGGGGTTGTCCGTGCCTTCGTAAGGGCGGCGGTAGCGGTCGATACGCGGTGAGGCCAGGTGGGTTTCACCTTCTTCCAGCGGCAGTTGCGCGTTGATCCAGCCAGCGGTGCCGTCTTGCAGCAGGAACACTTGCTTGCCGGTGATGGCTTCGACTTCGGCCACGGCCAGGCGCGCCAGTTGGCTGCTGCCGCAGGTCAGCACGTAGCGCTGGGCGGCCGGCACCTTGGCCAGCGCCTGGGGCAGTTGCGCGCGCAAGGCCCACCAGGCACCAGGGATATGGCGTTTGACGTAGTTGGCGCTGGCGGTGAAATCCAGTACCGCTGTGTCGCCATGGGCCAGCCACTCGGCGAGGGTGTGCGGGCTGATCAGTTCGGCCTGGGGCGGTGCGGGCACCGGCGCGACCCAGGCGCCATGCTCGCTGAAATCTGCGGCTTGCAGGCCGTCCAGCACATGCACTTCCCAGCCCAGTTGGGCCAGCCATGAAGCCGACATATTGGCGCGCACACCGTCATCATCGACCAGTACCAGGCGTGCACCGCGCACGCTGGCAACGTGATCGGTTTCCTGCACCAACTGCCCACCCGGGGTCGAGCGCGCGCCGCGCAGGTGGCCGGCTTCGAATTCCTCCGGGGTGCGCACATCGAACAGGTAGGTGGTACGGGACGCCTGCTGTTGCCAGCGCTGCAGGTCGGCGAGGGTGGCGCGGCCGACGCGGGCCTTATCAGCGACACGCCGCGCATCCGCGGCGGCGACCTGGCGGTGGGCTTCCGAGGTCGGGGCAAAGCGTCGCGACTGACCATAGGCGAGCTTCTGCCCGGCCAACGTCCAGCCGATGGTGCCGTTGCGCAGGGCCGAGACCGGGTTGGCCACGCCGGCGTTGATCAGTGACTGCGTGCCGATAATGCTGCGGGTGCGTCCGGCGCAGTTGACGATGATGCGGGTGGCCGGGTCCGGCGCCAGCTCACGGACGCGCAACACCAGTTCGGCACCCGGCACGCTGATGCCGGTGGGGATGCTCATGGTCTGGTATTCATCAAAACGGCGCGCGTCGAGCACCACCACATCGGCTTGGCTGTCGAGCAGCGCCTGCACGTCTTCAGCGGCCAGGGACGGCGTGTGACGCTCACTTTCGACCAGTTCGCCAAACGCCTTGCTCGGCACGTTGACGTCGATAAACAGCTCGCCACCGGCCTTGCGCCAGCCGTCGAGCCCACCCTCGAGCAGGCTGACCTGGGTATAGCCCAGCGCGAGCAAACGTTCGGCCGCGCGGGCGGCCAGCCCTTCACCGTTGTCGTAGACGGTGACCTGGGTATCCCGGCGCGGAATGCGCGAGTACACCTCAAGCTCCAGCTTCGACAGCGGGATATTCGCGGCGAACAGGGGGTGGGATTCGGCAAACGGTGCTTCTTCGCGCACGTCTACCAGGGCGACTTCTTCACGGTCCAACAGGGCCTGGCGAATCTGGGCGTAGCTGCGGGTGGATACGGTGCTCATAGGGCGGGGCTCTTTTCTTTGGACAAATCCCAGATATTCGGGAGGAAGGCATTGGAATAGCCGGAGATAAACAGTTTCTCGCTGCCGTCGGGCTGGTACACCGCGCGGCGCACGGCACCGATATTGGCGCCGTACACATGAATGCTGATCGACACTTGGTCGCTGTGGGCATTGCTGACTTGATGGATGTCGCCGATCTTGGGCGATACCGCCTCGACCTGGCCCGGCACCAACTGGACCGGCTTGCCTTCGGCGACCAGGCGCCCGTCGGGCGCGCGCTCGAAGCCCTGGGAAAACTCCGCACCGCGCAACATGCCGATCAGCCCCCACACCCGATGGTCATGAATCGGCGTGCTTTGCCCCGGCCCCCACACAAAACTGACGATGCTGAACCGCTGGCGCGAATCGGCGTGCAGCAAAAATTGCTGATAGCGCTCGGGGTCGGGTTGGGCGAACTCATCGGGGAGCCAGTCGTCATGGCTGACCAGTTGCGCCAGCAGCTTGCCGCCACGGTGCAACAGGTCGCCTTCACGTGGATTGCCGTCGATCAATTCCGCCAGGGCGCCTATGAAGGCTCTGAGTCTCTCGGGGTGCTTGGCTTGGGTCATGACAATTCCATCGGATACGTTTGATAGGAATGGGTTGATGGGTTTATATAAGCATAATGTTTATAGTTAATATGCTATTTTTTAATGATTAGCTTATAGCTGCAGGTAATTTAGAACCGGTCTGAATAGCGTTAGACGTTATCGATCACACGCTGGGCTATCCAGATAATCGTCCTGCAACTATGCTTTGCACACATCTTAATGACTGTTCTCTATGTGCGGCCCAAATGAAAATTGACGATATCGATGCCTTTGTCGAAGTGATTCGTTGCCAGTCCATCAGCCATGCCGCCGAGTCGTTGCAACTGACCCAGCCGGCCATCACCCGCCGCGTGCAGAACTTCGAGCAGGCGCTGGGCGTGGAGTTGTTCGACCGCAACACCAAGCCGCTCAAGCCTACGTTGATCGGCACCCGCGTCTATGAACAGTGCCGGTTGATCCTGCGCGAGATGGACGCCCTGCGCGAATTGGTCGCCACCGACGCACCGCCCACCGGCCTGTTACGCCTGGGCGTGCCGCAGACCATTGGTGACGTGGTGCTGCTCGATGCACTCAAGCACCTGCGCAGCGAATACCCCGACTTGCGCGCCCAGGTCGCCACTGGCTGGGGCAGCCAACTGGTGGGCAAGATCGAGCGCGGTGAGTTGGACGCGGCGGCGGCCCTGTTTCCGGCGGGCAAGGTTTTCCCCGACAACGTGGTCGGCGAGTCCATCGGCAAGATGGAACTGGTGGTGGTCTGCGCCAAGGCCCAACCGCCGAAGAAGCCCTGCAAGCTGGCGGACGTGTACCAGAACGGTTGGATCCTCAACCCGGATGGCTGCGGTTTCCGCGCCGGTTTGCAGCGCACCTTGTCCGATCAAGGCCTGGCCCTGCGGGTCAACCTGGAGACGTTCGGCACCGAGCTGCAACTGGGCCTGGTGGCCGACGGCTTGGGCCTGGGCCTGGTGCCGCGGCCTTTGCTGGAGCGCAGTGCCCACCGCGAGCAACTGGCGGTGATGCCGCTCAAGGATTTCAAGCCGGTGATGGATTTGTGGCTGATCTACCCGCACTTCCTCGGTAACTTGCAGGGGCCGGTGGACGCATTTGGCAAACTGGTGGCGGCGTCCCTGCATAAGATCCGCAACGCAGCCTGATCCATGTGGGAGGGGGCTTGCCCCTGATTGCGGTGTTGAAGTGCGCCCCAAAAGCTGGACAGCTGTTGGTTAGGCTACAGCGGACCGGGTCCTGTACGCTACAGGGCTCAGTC